>CANHKE010000087.1 GCA_947461155.1 Cytophagaceae bacterium
AATCCACAAATCATGCAAATCGTCCTTTTCGGAGGAATTTTTGTGGTCTTTTATTTTTTCATGATTCGTCCCCAACAAAAAAAGGCGAAAGAAGCGAAAAAATTTATTGAAGAATTGAAAACTGGAGATAAAGTCGTGACCATCGGTGGAGCACACGGAACCGTGATTACGATTCGTGAGAAAACAATTGTGGTGGAGGTAGATGCCAACAAAGGTGTCCGCATGGTTTTTGAAAAATCAGCCATCTCAAAAGATGCATCTACAAGTTTAATCCAAGAATAAACAAATGTCTACGGGCCTGAAAACCTTTATTGGCATTACAGGCGGAATAGGATCCGGCAAATCGATGATTTGTCGGATTTTTTCTATCCTAGGCATTCCAGTATTTGAGGCAGATCACGTAGCAAAAACCATTTGCGATACGGACCCCGAAGTCAAAGAAGCCATCATCGAAGAATTTGGTTCACAGGCTTATTTGCCAGATGGCACCTACAACCGAGAAGGCATCAAAAAAATCTTACAAAAATACCCGCAAGACATCGAGGTACTTAATCAAATCATCCACCCTGCCGTACGCAAGGCAGCAACTGTTTGGCTAGAAAATGCGCCACAGGCACCTTTTTACCTATACGAGTCTGCCCTAATTACACCAAAAAACAAACCGGAACACTTGGACCAACTAATCGCTGTATCTTGCCCACTCGAAGAACGCATTAGCCACATTCAAAAAAGAAAACACATGAACTACATGCAAACCATGCAGATCATCGATATTCAACCTAAACCGAACAGCTATATGAAAGGCGCCGAATTCATCATCGAGAATAGCCAAAAAACACGCATTTGGCCTCAAATTGAACAAATTTACAAAAGCTTAGGAGGCCTCATGCTCCTGCTATTAATCAGCATGAGCAGCTTGGGTCAAATCAAAACCATGACGTTTAACATCCGTTTAGATACGGATTCCGACGGACAAGACCAGTGGAAATACCGAGCAAAACATTGTGCAGAATTAATCAAATACCATGACGCCGATATCATCGGTATGCAGGAGGCATTCGTACATCAAATCAAGGATTTCGCGAAAGAATTGCCTGGCTACAAGTGGTTTGGAAAAGGACGAGATGATGGCAAAGAAGCTGGCGAATTCTCTCCCCTATTTTACAATACCCAAAAATTCAAACTACTCAAAGAGAGTACGTTTTGGCTTTCTGATTCGTGCGAAAAAGTGGGATTCGGCTGGGATGCGGCCTGCCGCAGAGTCATGACTTGGGGCCAATTTCAAGAGCTAAAATCAGGCAAAAAATTCTACGTTTTTAACACGCATTTTGACCATTTAGGAAAAATTGCCCGCCGCGAAAGTGCGAAATTAGTGCTACGAAAAGTTACCGAAATCGCAGGTAAATCGCCCGCCATTATCACCGGTGATTTTAACGCCACACCTGATGACGAACCGATTCAGATTTTAGTAGACCCAACCAATCCAAACAAACTAACGGATGCTGAGCAAATTAGCAAAAAGGGTCACTATGGACCATATAGCTCATTTAATGGGTTCAAGAAAGAACAAGAGGGCCGTCACATTGATTACATATTTGTCAAAAATGGGGTGCGTGTAAG
This sequence comes from Cytophagaceae bacterium, assembly GCA_947461155.1. Taxonomy (GTDB): domain Bacteria; phylum Bacteroidota; class Bacteroidia; order Cytophagales; family Spirosomataceae; genus Aquirufa. The sequence goes on from CANHKE010000087.1 coordinate 1,621, forward strand.
CCAACATGCTACCCATTCCGAAACGTGGGAAAATCGCTATCCAACCGACCATTTTCCAGTCAGTGCGGTTGTCGAATTGCCCTAATTCATCTTTGGAAATTGATGCCTTAAAAGCTAACTTGCCGTATGGAAAATTTTATCGTTTCAGCTAGAAAATATAGACCCACCCAGTTCGACTCGGTGGTTGGCCAAAGCCACATAACAACCACACTAAAAAATGCAATCAAATCCAACCATTTGGCCCAAGCATTTTTATTCTGTGGTCCGCGTGGAGTAGGAAAAACAACCTGCGCACGTATTTTAGCGAAAACGATAAATTGCGAAAACATCGGAACGGACGGAGAAGCTTGTGGCGCATGCCCATCTTGCACCTCCTTTCAAGAAAACACTTCTTTAACGATTCATGAATTGGATGCCGCGTCGAATAACTCCGTCGAGGACATCCGCAATCTGATCGACCAAGTACGCTATCCTCCGCAACGCGGACGGTATAAAATCTACATCATCGATGAGGTGCACATGTTGTCATCAGCAGCATTTAACGCCTTTTTAAAGACTTTAGAGGAACCTCCTTCCTATGCCATTTTCATTTTGGCGACGACGGAGAAGCATAAAATTTTGCCAACCATCTTATCGCGGTGTCAAATTTTTGATTTCAACCGCATTCAGTGGAAAGATATGGCGAGCCATTTGGCTTCTATAGCTGCGAAAGAAAACATTCAAGCGGAACCAGCGGCATTGGAATTAATTTCCATCAAAGCAGACGGCGGTTTACGCGATGCCTTGTCGATGTTCGACCTAAACGTCACATTTTCTACCGACAATGCCTTGCGACACAAAGATGTGTTGGAGAATTTACATATCCTTGATAGCGATTATTATCTGCAAATCACGGATTATATGACCGATCAAAATCATGTGGGGGCATTGGTATTGCTTGATGAGATTATGCGGAAGGGTTTTGATGGCCAACAATTCATTTCGGGATTTATGGAACATTTGCGGAATTTACTTTTCGCCAAAGATCCACAAACACTCGCCTTGATGGAGATCAGCGACGAATCACGTGCAAAATTTAAGCAACAATCCGAAAAGACCAATACTTCTTTTCTTTTGTCGGCCATGAATATTTGCTCGCAATGTGAGACCAATTACAAAGCAGCCAAAAACCCCCGATTACATCTCGAACTTTGCTTATTGAAGATTAATTATTTGCCTTCGGTATTCCAACCTGCGACGGAGGGCGGTGGTGGAAAAAAGGCTGAGCCCCAGGCGAAAGCCGCTGGGGCCAAAACAACTGACCAAGCTCCAGCACCCGTAGAAATACCTAAAACACCTGTTTTAGAGCCGATACCCCCTGTAGAAGCAGTAGCCGAACCTGTTATTCCTACGCCTGTCGCAACGGAACCCGTTCCTAGTCACAAACCCACCGCGGGATTTGCAGGACTTCGTTCTACGAAAAAAGTGGTTGATGCCAAAGGGACAGAAACCAACGTGGAGGATGCCGTTGCCATTCGAAACGACCCCGCAAAAAATAAGGCATTTACAGTAGAATCGTTGACGGAATTATGGCAAAAAATCGCAGCTGAATTCCAGGAAGCAAATTTGATCAACAAATTTGTCATGATGAATCGCCCGATTGAATTGATCGACTCCATTATTCACATTAAAGTTGAAAATGAAGTTCAGATACAGCAATTCAATGAAAATGTTCGTTTAGAGGTATTGGGAAAAATCCGAGAGGGCTTGCAAAATTACAGCGTCGACATCGCTTTAGACCTAATGATCTCAGAGAAGTCCGACAAGAAAATGCTGTATACGCAGTCAGACAAATATGATTTCCTGGTTCAAAAACACCCGATACTCAGTGAAATGAAGCAAAAATTGGGATTAGATCACGAATACTAGATTAACGGATTTGGCCATTGCCTTTCAGTACCCATTTTTCAGTCACTAATTTTTCCAAAGCAAACGGGCCACGCGCATGTAACTTCTGCGTGGAAATGCCTATTTCAGCCCCTAAATCAAAGACACCCCCGTCGGTAAATCGAGTAGAAGCATTCCAATAAACTGCTGCGGCGTCAACCGCCTGTAAAAACAATTCCGCTTCCGGTTCATCAGCACTTACAATCGCTTCCGAATGACGGGATGAATACGTATCAATGTGGTTCAGCGCCTCAGCTAAATCAGCTACGACTTTAATTGAGCAAGCGAAATCCAAGAACTCGCGTCCAAAATCTGCTTCAGAAGCAAGCGTTAGTAATGGATATTGAACCGATTGTAAATGAGCAAAGGCCTGCTCGTCAGCAAACACCTTAACTTGAAACGAAGCTAAGGCTGGTGCCAATAAGGTCAAAAATTCGAGCGCAATCGATCGATGTACAACGACCGTATCCAGCGAATTACAAACGGATGGACGGGTCACTTTGGCATTCACTACAATCTGAACGGCCATCGCTAAATCAGCCGATTCCCCCACATAAGTGTGGCAAACCCCAGCACCTGTTTCAATCGTAGGCACTAACGATTCCTTCCGAACACGCTGAATCAAAGCATCCGAACCACGCGGAATAATCACATCCACATAGCTGACCGCCGTTAGCAACGTCGTCACGTGCGCACGATCTGTAGGCAATAATCGAATGGTATCCGTAGACAATCCTGCTTGCGTCAACGCAGCATGAATCAATGTCACCAAAATCGAATTCGTATGCCAGGCATCCGTTCCTCCACGCAAAACAGCCGCATTTCCAGACCGAATGCACAATGCCGCCACATCAATCGTGACATTCGGACGCGACTCATAAATCACACCCACAACCCCTAAAGGAACCGATTTTTTCTGCAAATGAAGGCCATTTGCCAAAGTCTTATCCACTAAAATCTGACCCGATGGATCTGGTAATTTGGCGACATCCAATAAACTATCTGCCAACGCAAATATGCGTTGCTCCGTTAATAGTAAGCGATCACGCATCGGATTCTGCGCATCATAGGCAGCCAAATCTTTGTTATTTTCAAGCAAAATCGCATCACAATGCGTACGCAGTCGGGCGGCCAGATCCACTAAAATGGCCAATTTGATTGACTCGGGAGCCATGGCTAAGGAAGCGGCCGACTTTCGTGTGGCAGCAAGCAAAGGTGTAATATCAGCAAGGTGTGTCGACATAGGATTAAAAATCATGACCTAAGGTCACGTAAGTAGCTGGTGATTTGATTTCATTCGTTTCCATTCCGTAGGCATAATCAACCTTAACAAAATAGCCAAATAAATTAGCCCGAGCCCCTACCCCAAATCCAAATAAAAATGGATTCCGGAAGTCCGTGACCGTGGCCTGAAATGGATTTGTTCCTCCACCTAAGACATTGGTATTGAAGCCGTTTGACCGACTGAATGGATTGGCGCCTGTCCAGGCAGAACCGATATCCGTAAAGCCGACTAACTGCATGGAATTTAAAAAACTAGACTTATTCGATTCTAAATTAATCAGGTGTTTCACGGGCATACGCAACTCCAAATTCACCAGCAAATGACTGTTCCCCGCCAATTTATTCATTTTAAATCCACGAAGTGAAGTCGCAAAATCGCTCATAAAAATATCACGATCCGCAGGTCCCTTGACCCCCAATGGGTTTTCTTTCGTTCGAACCTCCCGGTCGATGAATATCCAATTATCCATCCCGCCCAACATCGTTTGACGCGCAGCTGGACCAAAAGCATGTGAAGCAGAAACCCGACCCGCAAACAAAAAACTATTCGTTAAGCGAACGTATTTCCGCATATCCAAACGCAAGCGCGTGAAACTAGCAGATGTGCGTAAACCTTGCTGATGTTCTACGGATGCCAACAAGCGAGAACCAATCGGTAAATTTTCTTCCCAATGAACCGTATTATCCAAGGTATAGCGAAGCGAAGTACCCGCATATGTGGCTAAATTTTCAGGGATAGCTAAGGAAGCCATATCCATAGATCGGTTCGAAGTAAACATCCCCGAAAAGGTTAATTTACTCGTCAGGTTAATCGGGTAAATTCCACTCAATTCAGCCCGGTTATAGCGAATTTTATTTAAAAAGACGTCCGTCTCTTGCCCATAAACCTTACGATCCACGCGGAACACCCAGTCAACTTTATTAGGCAAATAGGAATACTCAGCCCACAAATCTGAATTTTTAAAACTAGCGTTCAAGAAAATACCTGTTTTAATTAAATGATTTTCCATCAAATCATTCATCTTCATTTCAAACGCATAACCGATCCCGCGAATCGGGTCTATACGAAAATTACCTTCTGACCCATTGACGACGAATGAATTTTGGTAAGCATAAGGCCCTGTTAATTTCGAAGACTCCTTGCGCGAACGAAGTATATTTTGTCTTTCCAGCCGACTCCGCTTCGCCTTTTCTCGGACATCCAAACTATCGCGTTGCGGTTCCAGGCTAAGATCCAAAGTTTGCACTGAGGTGCTGTCGGCGGCCATCGGATACCACTGATACGCAGGTAATTCCAAAATCGACTGCGCAGAAACACGCTGAATACGATCCTCTAATAAATCACGATCTTGAAAATAGAGCTTATCCCCCACCCAATGAAAGGCAGACCAAGTCCCCGATCGTACCCGATTTTGCATCAATTTTCCTTGACTCAAATCCAATGAAACAAGTTCCTCGCCACTCGACTGTTCAT
>CANHKE010000088.1 GCA_947461155.1 Cytophagaceae bacterium
CCAGTGGTTCAACATTCTGAATTTGACTTTAGGGGCTGACTTGATATCCGCCAACGGTTTTTCTTGTTGGATCGTCCGTAATAATTCAAACACGCCGTACAGAATTCCGCGGTCGGTGCTGGCTTTGATTCGGATATATTTACGGCCAACGATGCTGGCGCCTTCGACGCTGATCTTGGCTTTTTGATCTACTTGAATCTCAAAACCTTCCTCCGGAATGTTCGCATCTTTCATCAATTGAATGCTCCCATGCTTCGCTAAGCCGGTAGGCGAAACGCCCGTCAACCCTTTCAATCCATTCGTTAATTCTTTCTTCGCCGTCTCTAAAATGGGTGTGGATGCAAACTCGGACGAAAGTGATGACGCATACGGTGCATACCGCGAGGCAGACGCTACCTTGTCAAATTTCAACCACAAACGGTAGCCATCGTCTGCCTTTAGAGCGAAACTACCTACGACAAAAAACACGGCTAAAAACGAGCGAATCGCTAATTCGAGTCCGCGGATTTCCGCCAATCCACGCAAGCGTCCGATGGCCGAATAGCCAGGGTATGTTTTCTTTTTCAAATCATCTAACATTTGGTGACCGTGATCTGGGCGCATCGGAATCTCCGCTCCACCTCTTCTTTTTTCTTCTTCCACGACCGCTTTCACTACCTCAAACATATCCACGTCGCCCGTCAAATGCGGTGCTTCGTGAAAAATCAAGGGGTCGTTTTGTTCGCGAAACGTCGCGCGTAAATGCAGGAAATGAATGCGGTCGGCGAAGCGACGAATCATCCCAGGCAAATTATTATCTGCCCGAACGCCCAAGGAACCCGTGCAAAACGTAATGCCGTTAGCGCGTTCGGGTGAAGCGTTCATCAATAAAGCTAAATCTGCTTCCGTACTCACCACGCGAGGCAAGCCCAATAATGGGAAAGGTGGATCATCCGGGTGGATGCACAGATTAATGCCTAATTCCTGTGCCAAAGGCGCAATCGATCGTACAAAATAATGCAGATTTTCGCGCAGTTGGTCCGCTGAAATAGCCTTGTATTCGTCCAAAAGACTTTGGAAATTTTCTAAATGAAATGCCTCCTCTGAACCGGGAAGGCCTAACAGTGCGGTGTTTTTCAGCTCCTCTTTTTCTTCAGGGCTCATCGTTGCGAAACGCTGAGCTGCCGCTTCCTGCACCGCGGGCGTATAATCTTCGGAAGCCCCTGGGCGCTGCAAAATATGCAAATCAAACACCGCGAAATCCGTCCAGACAAAACGTAGGGCACGTGCGCCATCGGGCATTTCAAAGTTCAATTTGGTCCGCGACCAATCGAGCACGGGCATGAAATTATAGCAAACGGTTTGGATGCCGCAAGCGGCTAGGTTTCGTAAAGAGGTTTTGTAATTTTCAATTAATCCGTCGCGCGAAGGCAAGGCTTTCTTGATTCCTTCGTGTACGGGAAGGGATTCCACCACCGACCAATGCAAGGGTATCCAGTCTTGATTTCCCGCTTCAATGATTGCGATGCGTTCTTGGATGGCTTCGATGGGCCACACCTCACCCACGGGGATTTGGTGTAATGCAGTGACAACTCCGGTGCAACCGGCTTGACGAATATCCATCAGCGAAACCGGGTCGTTCGGGCCGAACCAGCGCATCGTGTGTATCATGTAAAATTGTTTAGAGGCTTACGCGTTGTAAAGCGCAAAATGCACAAAATTTACTAGAAAATCACACCGATTTACACCGCCTGGCTGAATGTCTTTTTCTGAACTTCGGCTGAAAGCAATTTAAGGTCAAAAGCCTTGCAGATATTTCGAATGAAATGTTTCCCTAAATCCGTGACGATTAAACCATGTTCACCCCAAGTAACTAGCTCGTCTAAAGCTAATTCGTCGAGTTCATCAAAGGTATATTGCCGTAGTAATTCCAAGTCTTTTTTGGCAAAATGTGCTTTGCCCCGACAGGCCACATCGAGGATGTATTGCCGCATTATTTGATCTTCTTCGGTCAAAAAATACCCACGAAAAACGGGTAGTTCGCCGGCGTTTACTAGCGCGTAATATTCGCGTAACGTCTTTTTATTTTGGGCAAATGCCACGTTGATATCTGAAATACTCGATACGCCCAAACCCAGCAACAAGCTGGTTTGTTGGACCGTATACCCCATAAAATTCCGATGCAAAGTCCCCTCCACATGCGCCTGAACCATCAAATCGCCGGGAAGCGCAAAATGATCCATACCGATGTCGGTATACCCCGCCGCTCCAAAACGCTTTTTCCCCAGCTGGTAGAGTTGCATTTTTTCATCCGCCGATGGCAAGTCGTTTTCATCAAAAAGCCGTTGCGCTTTACTTGTCCACGGCACATGGGCATATGAATAAAACGCCATGCGATCCGGTTTAATTTCCAGTGCATCTTGAATCGTTTTTTCCATTCGCGCCAACGATTGCAGTGGTAATCCATATACCAAATCTAGGTTGACCGATTCATATCCAATCTCCCGCGCCCACTGCACAACTTGCACCACCTGCGCATGCGGTTGTATTCGATTAATGACTTTTTGGACCTCCGGATTGCTGTCTTGCATGCCAAAGCTCACGCGATTAAATCCGAGATCAAATAGCGTTTGTAGGTGTTCACGTGTTGTGTTATTCGGGTGCCCTTCAAAGCCAAATTCGTGCGTTTCTGGAATAATCGCATCTGCGAAAATCCCTTCAAGCAGGTGCTTTAAATTAGTTGGCGAAAAGAACGTAGGCGTTCCTCCCCCCAAATGCACTTCGCGCAAAATCGGTTTTCCGTGCATGAGTTTTTGGTACAAAGCCCATTCCTGCAACAGGGCTTGCAGGTATTCTTCCTCCACCGCGTGATTGGTGGTTATGCGTTTATTGCATCCACAAAACGTACATAGGCTTTCGCAAAAAGGAAGATGTAGGTACAGACTAATCTCCCGATTTTCGTCGAATTTATGCGCAAATAATGCTTTCCAATGCGTTTGATCGATGCCTTCATCCCAATACGGAACGGTTGGATAGGATGTGTACCGTGGGATGGGCACATTGTATTTGGTCAATAAATCTAGACTTACCTCTTGCATAGGATGCAAAGGTAATTAGAGGGGTTGGGGAGGAAAATGACATTTATCAGGTGAGAACTAAGAAGTGAGAACTAAGAGGTGAGAGATGAAAATAGATCCAACTCTTACTTCTCACTTCTTACCTCTTACTTATAAAACGCCTGCAATCTTCACCACCCACGCATACTGACACGGACTATTTCCCGGCGTGATGGCTGGTGGCGCGATGCTTAATGTGCCGTTTTTAAATGTACTTTTTACGGGTACGGAAGATCCCAATAGACTCACGGAAACGGGTTTCTTTAAACCCGATACCTGCAGCGCTGCCGTTGGGAATTCCGTCGTAATCAAATACAAATCGTTGCCTTTTTGCGTGAAATATTCTTTGGTTGTAGGCAAAACCTTTGGCGCTTTCGCCCATTTGCGCGTGCCATAAATGCCTTCGCCATTGACCTTCAACCAGGTTCCGATATCCGTTAAGCGCTGTTGCATGATCACCGGAATTCGTCCATCGGCCGTTGGCCCAATGTTTAAGAGTAAATTCCCACCACGAGCCACCTTATTAATCAACATGTGCACCAGTTGCTCCGAGCTCGAATAGTCTTCCAAATTCTCATTTCGGTTATAACCAAAAGATCCTGCGATCCCGCGGCACTCTTCCCACGGCTTCCCAAAATCCAATCCATTCGCATCCCCATCGTGCACGAGGTCATATTCGGTGGTGTAAAATCCACCGTGTTTGCTGCGCGTTTCTTTCCCCCAACGGTCATTCACGACTACCGAGTTTTTCACGGGCGAATCGTTGTACAACCACGATAAAAATTCGGTACTACGTAATTTGTCGGAGGTATAATCCCACTCACCGTCCGTCCAAACCAAATCCGGATGGTAGGTATTCACCAAATCTTTCATCTGCGGGAACATGTGTTGGTCGATGTATTCGTTCAGCGTTTCTTTCTTATACAAGGGATTATACCATTCCAATAAGGAATAATAGTAACCCATTTTGATATTTTTATTCTTGACAGACTTGGTCAGGTCTCCCAATAAATCCCGGTGTGGACCTACATCCATCGCGTTCCAATTCCACGATTGTTTCGAAGGCCAAAGCGTAAATCCTTCGTGGTGTTTCGAAGTCAGCACGACATACTTCGCGCCGGCATTATCGAAAAGCTGTGCCCACTCATCGGGCTGAAACATTTCGGCCTTGAAGTAATTGACAAAATCCGGGTATTTGACATTTGGGCCAAAAGCCTTATTGTGAAAATTCGTAAAAAAGGATTGCGTTTTATTCGGCTCTTGCCAGCGACGCCAGTACCATTCTGCATAGCGATCATACACACCTACCTTATCTCGGGAAGTTGGGCTATACGCCGGTACCGAATACAAACCCCAATGAATAAATATGCCAAATTTGGCATCTTCAAACCAGGTTGGGACAGGTCTGCTATCAATAGATTCCCAATTGTTCTGATAATTTTTCTGACCAAAAAGGCCACTCGAGATTAGGCAAAGGCCTAAGAATAAGTACTTGATTTTCATGAGGTTTAGAATTATGGAGGCTAATTTAATTAAAATTGCTAATTTCAGAAACCTAAACCGATTTAATCCGAATGCAAACTTGGACCTGCGCCCAACCGGGAACTTTTGACTTACAAGAAACAGAAATACCTAATCGTCCTGCGGGATATTCACTCTTGCGCGTTCGCGCGATTGGAATTTGTGGCACCGACATTCACGCGTTTGCAGGCAACCAACCCTTCTTTCAATATCCCCGAATTTTAGGGCATGAATTGGCGGCGGAGGTGGTGGAATCCGAGCAGTTTTCAAGCGGTGAATTGGTCACGATTATCCCGTATTTTAATTGCCAAACCTGCTCCGCATGTGCGCAAGGAAAGCCGAATTGTTGTGAACATATCCAAGTTTTCGGTGTGCATGCGGATGGGGGCATGCGGGAATACATCGCCGTGGAGGACCGATTTATCTTACCCGGAAACGGGCTTTCTGCCGATGAGCTCGCGCTGGTCGAACCCTTGTCCATCGCTGCGCACGGGCTGCGTCGTGGAAACATTCAGTCGGGCGAAAAGGTACTTGTCATGGGTGCCGGGCCGATCGGATTGTTCACAATTTTACTCGCCAAAATCCAAGGGGCACAGGTCGAAGTGGCAGAACCCAATGCGGCGCGTTTGGCATTTTGCATCGAAAAATTAGGTGTTCCGGCAGCTACCCAAGCGAGTTATCAAACGGTCATCGACGCCACCGGAAACCGCGCTGCCATCGAATCTGGTTTTGCCAAAATCGCCCATGGTGGTCAATATATCCTCATCGGGCTTCAAAAAGAGGCTATTTCCTTCATCCACCCCGAATTCCATAAACGCGAAGCGACACTCATGAGTAGCCGCAATGCGACTTTAGCGGATTTCCGCTATGTCATGGATTTATTCCGAACGGGTCAAATCGATGCCCACGATTTTATTAGCCACCATGTGGAGTGGTCCGAACTTGGCGATATATTTCCAAGGATTCATCTGGCGGAGATGGGGGTGATCAAAGCAGTAATCAAATTAGACGCTGGACGTTAGACGCTGGACGTTGGACGCTGGACATCAGTCCGATGGAAAAGAGTCCGGACTAAAAACCCCACGCTAAAGCATGGGGCTATAAATTCTCCTGATGACTGACTACTGACGACTAGCGACTGACGTCTAGCTGAATGGATTCCCCCACTTCTTATCCGTATACACATTCTTGCCAGAAAGCGTCCGCAAAAACTGGACGACAGCGTTGATTTCCGCGGGAGTCATGTTGAGTTGTTGGCCGATGTTATTCGGTTTCAAGCGCGCGTCCAAATTCGGATTGCGCACATTGTTAATCGAGTTATAGTGATTGAGCATCGCGGGTAATCCACGCAAAGCACCCGTGTGCATCATGGGTGAATTCACCTCGCCGGCTGGGTTGACCAAATCACGCAAAGAAGGCGCGCGCGTATTGCCCACATCCTGCGCGTTGCTACCGATGACACCGATGATTCCATTGTTCCGACTATTCGGATCGATGTCAAATTCGGGTGCCCGGTGGCAGCCTTGGCAGCCGAATCCGCCGCCCGTCCGCTGCGATTGCGCATTAAAAACAGGGGGTGTTAAAAATAAGGTTTTACCTTGGTTTTCAGTTGCTGTAAAATTGGGGAAAGCCTGGTTGTCATTCGCCACTTGTGCCCGACCGACATCGTATTTCGAATCA
>CANHKE010000089.1 GCA_947461155.1 Cytophagaceae bacterium
CATTAACTGCAACAAGGTTTGTAACGCATAAAATGCGCCCTTTCCTGTCTTAGCCTGTATATCAATTTTCTTCGAACTAATTTGAAGTGAATACGCTTCTTCAGCTAACGCGTTATTTTGTGAAAATTGAATGGTAGCTGATTTCGAGGCCTTTGCGCTGATGGGGAAAGCACCCGCTCCTTGGAGATATTCTTGAAGCAAATTGGCCGCCGGAGCAAACTCCGCATTCGAAAAACCGATGCTAGTAGACTTTTTGACCATAAATTGACCCGTATTGGGTACGACTTTTTTGGGTAACGGAATGAGGTTGTAGGTGTTTTGTGCCATTCCGGTGAAGGCAACAAACAAGAGTAGTGCGATAATTTTCATAGGTTTTTTAAAGGGTATTTGTTCGTCAATTTAAGCATAAAAATTAATATCGTTTTCACCTGGGATGATCATATTCCACCATCCACTCAATGCCATACTTATCTCGAAAAGTGCCCAAAAATGACCCCCAAGGACCTTCGTCCAAAGGCATTTCTACGATACCGCCGGCTGATAAGCCATGGAATATGGCCTCCGCTTCTGCTTTTGAATCTGCGCCAACGGTAATTTTGCTGCGATTTTCCTCCTCATTGACCACCCCTAAAAAATTAGGCACATCGCTTCCGGATAATTGAGTTGAGCCTCCGATAGGCAAACGAACCAACATGATTTTGTTTTGCTCTTCTTCTGGGAATGAGAATTCAGGACTATTCAACTCACTGAATCGCATCAAACGCGTAAATTCTCCACCAAAAACCGAGCGGTAAAATTCAAAAGCTTCCTCTGTGTTTCCGTTAAAATGAATGTGTGGGTGAATACTTGCCATATTTATAAATTCAATTTCTTCTTTTCTTTCAGCGCATAATCTACCGCTCGAGCGGTTAAGGCCATGTAGGTCAGCGATGGATTCTGTGTGGATGTAGACGTCATGCAAGAGCCATCCGTGACAAACACATTCTTGCAATGATGCATTTGGTTGAATGCATTCAACATCGAGGTCTTCGGGTCGCGACCCATACGCACGCCGCCCATTTCGTGATTCTCATTTCCGGGTAATCGCTTCGTATCAATCGGCTGGATGTTCGTAAAACCAGCCGCCGTATACATCTCCGTGAATTGTTGGTGAAAATCCTTCAACATCTTCGCATCATTTTCGTCGTATCCAATCGAAACTCGGAGTTGCGGAATGCCGTATTTATCTTTCAGTTGCTTATCCAAACGAACCGTCGAATCAGCCTTCGGAATCGTCTCCCCCATCATGCCCACATTGATATGCCAGTTACCCAGTTTTTGGGCCAACAAGGAATTTTTCAAGGATTCGCCTACAAGCTCTTTGTTCGTTTCGACCATTCGGCTCGCCGTTAAGTTGCTCGCATAGCCTCGCAAGAAATCGGTTTCCTGTTTATACACATTGCGAAAGCGCGGAATGTAGCCGGAAGTCGGCCTTTTCCCCGCGGTTGTTTGGCCCAAATCCCCATCGTATTCCGCCGTGATTCTGCCCCGGTAACTATGAAACGCCATGTGGGTTCCCAAGATGCCTGAGTCATTTCCGAGGCCATTCGGGAAGCGCGATGAAACAGAATTCAACAAGATTAAATTCGTTGCCAAAGGCGATGCATTCACGAAGATTATCGAGGCAAAATATTCCTCCATTTCATGCGTCAGCGCATTCACCACACGAACACCCATGGCCTTATTTTTTTGCTCGTCGTAGATAATCGAATGAACCACGGAATGCGGCTTCAAGGTCAAATTTCCGGTTTGATAAGCCGCCGGTAAGGTCGCCGAATTGCTACTGAAATAGGCGCCATAAGGACAGCCGCGCTCGCACAGGGTGCGGCTTTGGCACTGGCTTCGACCTATCGTTTGGTGGATTTTATCCGCCTGGCTTAAGTTCGCCGTTCGCGCACTAATCACGTGCCGATCGGGGTACTTGCTTTTAACAACCTGCCCAAAATGTTTTTCTACGCAGTTCAGTTCATAGGGTTTCAAAAACTCGCCATCGGGTAAGGTTTCCAAGCCATCTTTGTTGCCGGATATCCCTGCAAATTTTTCCACATAACTGTACCAAGGCGCAATGTCTTGGTAGCGAATGGGCCAGTCCACCGCAAAGCCATCGCGTGCCGGACCCGTGAAATCAAAATCACTCCAGCGCTGCGTATGCCTTCCCCACAAAAGGGAACGGCCACCCACGTGATAGGCCTGAATCCAGTCATAAGGCCTGTCTTGAATATAGGGTTGTTCGCCGTCCTTCGTTAAAAAATGCGAAGTGGCTTCAGTGAAAATGAAATTCTTACTCGCCGTTTTATACTCCTTTTTTAGTTCCAAAGGCACTTGGCCCCGATGGGGTAAATCCCAGGGATTCAGCGAGGCCGTTGGATAATCCGCCACATGTTTGACATCTCTGCCGCGATCGAGCAATATGGTTTTTAGGCCCTTTTCGGTGAGTTCTTTGGCCGACCACCCCCCGCTGATTCCGGAGCCGATCACGATTGCATCAAATGTATGTTTTTCTTTAACGGCCATAACTAAATCCAAAACGATGAAAAGTTTTTCGCAAAATGTGGCAAAGCAAGCTCCGGTTCCTGAATTTCGGGATGCCACATTTTTTCCCATTCAAAACTGTAATAGCCCGCATATCCGCCCGACTTTAACGCATGCAGCGCTTCTTTGACCGGGGAATTTCCTTCGCCTAACAATGTATAAGTTTCGCCTTTTTCGGTTAATAGTGCGTCTTTAATATGGGTGTGATAGATGTATTTTTTTAATTGTTTATACATCTCTGTTGGTGTCTCCTTCGTCACTGACCACATATTGAAGAAATCCCACACGAGGCCAACGTTCACGTGATTTGCTTCTTGCATGATGTGCAAAAGCATGTCGGATTTAATGACTTTGCCGTGAGATTCTAAGAGGACCTTGACCCCGCTGGATTTGGCATAATCCCCTAAGGTAATGAGACTTTGAATGATGGTATTTATAGTCGCTTGTTCCTCTTGATCTTTCGGAAGGTCGTTTGGAAAAACCCGGATAAACGGGCAATTCAATTCATGCGCCAAGTCAATGTATTTCTTCGCATCATCCAAATTGCTTTGGCGTTTTTTGGGGTCCAGGAAATGCATATTCGCCGACGAACCTAAGTTGACAATTTTGAGTTTTTTATCCGCCACTTCCCTCCTCGTAGCAGCTACGTTGGCAGCCGAAAATATCGGATTATTCGGCAAATCTAGATCACCTTTGATCCCCCGAATTTCAATACCCGCGTACTGATTTTCAGCGGCGTGATGGAGCGCTTGTGAAAAAGTCCAAGCCGGACAGCCCAAGGTGGAAAAGGATAAAAGCGCTTTTTTAGGCGCCGTAAAATCCAAGGCGGATAGACCTATTAGACCGGAGCTTTGCTTTAAAAATTCCCTGCGGTTTGACATGTTTCTTTGACGTTTATTTGGAGAGCCAGTGAAAGGTATTGAGCGCAAATTGTTTCCAATCGTATTCGCCAACTTGCATGCCGGCTGAAAACTTGGTTTTTCCCATCATCACGTACATCGCCGTAAAACCATTGCAATCCCCTAGCGCAACCACCTTGCCTTTCCCAAATTTGCCCGCCAACGCTTGTGAATTAGCCGTGCCGGAAGCGTCGCTTCCACTGTACTTTTTGATGGTAGCGGATGGAGCAAGTTTGAAGATATTGGCATAGCCTTTTCCCGTTAATCCACCTCCACCATAGGTCATGATGTTGCTAATTTGTTCGCCTGCCTGCTCGCCTTGGGTAATGGGGTGCTCGGTGTTTAAAAGCCCGTTGCTTCGCGTAAATTTGAGCAATGTTTCTTTGTTGGCCATCGCAATTTTGGTCTCATAGTTCAGCGAATCGGACACAATGCCGATCGATAATTGAATGCCAAATGTATTGAAAAGTGGAGTTACCGACTTATCAATGGGCGCGTGTTCGTCGAACATTAGTAAGGATCCGCCATTCGAAACCCAGTCGCGCAAGGCGGTTAATTCGTCCGGAGTAAACGTAATTTCATCAGTCACTTGATTTTTTGATCCAAATTTAAACGGCATGGCGGGAAAGATGACCAGCATGTTGTACTTCGATAAATAGGCTTTGGTAAATTTCATGGAATCGACTTCCACCTGATATCCGTCTGCCGTAGCCACATCCATCAGCGGTTTCGCCAATCCCATGTCCACGATAAAATTGAGATGTCCTTTGTCGAATAAAACTTTGGGGCCTTTGCCTTGGGTATATTTTGGATGGGCAACGCTGGCGTCAAAGGGGCTGTCGTTTCGCATTTGGCCGTGAGCGGCGATGGTCACCAACAAGCATAAAGCCAGTAGCGAAGATTTCATAGGTTTAGGTTTTAATCGATTGAGCAGTAAATTAGATGAAATTATGATAATTTACCAATTGTCTTTTTTCTAATTAATAATTGAGGGAGTCACCATGTTAAAAAACCAAGATGATCGTTTTGCTCAAATGAGCTTCGCTACGGTTTATCCACTTTATCTGGCTAAGGTAGTGCGCAAGGGTCGCACGGAAGCGGAATTGCTTCAAGTAATTGAATGGCTCACGGGTTTTGATGCGAAAGAGGTGGACCAATTGATCGAAACGAAGGCAAACTTTGCGCGCTTTTTTGACAAAGCAAAATTGAATCCCAATGCATCGCTAATTACCGGAGTTATTTGTGGATATCGTGTGGAAGATATCGAAAATCCACTGACACAAAAGGTTCGGTATCTAGATAAAATAGTGGATGAATTGGCACAGGGTAAAAAAATGGAAAAGATATTACGCCAGAGACCCTAAATTAATTCTACGATTTTAATCCACCAGCCAAATCAACGGATTCCGAATAGGCAGATTACGGATTACTTCTTCGTTTTCTGGAAAATGAGCTAGTTTTTTCCAGGTGTTAAGCCATCGATTATCTGCGTAATCTTGATAGCCAAATAACAAAAATGGGGCCGCGACAGGCCACTCATCCCAATACATGACATCTTTTGGGTAAGGCCAAATGTTCTTTTCTTCTACGTAAGGATATAAGAAGTCAATAGCTCTTTTTAGGGTAATATTTTTCTCCTTAAATATATGAGCGGTTGTCAACACCGCATCTAAATTAAAAATAGAATAACCATACGGTTTCGTGCGTTTTAGTTCTAAAGGAAAGGCTCCGCGCTCATCCATTTGTGTAGGTAAAATGACGTTTAAAAAACGGTCTTTACAGTAATTCAAAAGTGTTGTGTCATTCACCAACTGGGCAAAAGCGCTCACCTGCATGACCCAACAAGTGCCGTGATTATTCTTAGCCTCCCGCTCATCTATTCCGTATGGATGCGAAGTTACCCATTTCAAGTAGTGTGTAAACCATGCATGAATGAGCTCGCGATCTTTCAATGAAACTAATCGATTTTTTTCCAAAATTTCAATGCTTTTTGCCACTTCGATCAGTTGGATCATATCAATGATTCCTACCCCTCTTCCTGTTACTTTTCCCTTGATAGCCTGTGCATATAATAAATGGGGCGCCATCATTGTAGTTGTGTCAACAAACCACGCTTTGATGTGTTTGATGGCGTGTTGCGCATAAATTGGCCGACCAGTAATTAAATAAGCCGAAGTTTGGTTCGCAACAATTTGACTAAATCGAATCATTGCCTTCCGATGGGCGGTAAAATTAGCGGGATTGCTTAATCCATCCTTTTGAATATACGGGCCATTTAGATTAGCGGGGTCTGGCCACCAATAATCTCCTTCTGAAAAAAAATCATGCTTCCCGCCTGCAGATCGAGTACTTTGGTCATTCGTAACGGTTATGGGACTTTCGTTCAGATTTCGCGAAGCTTCAGATAATACATCCTTTTTTAAAACGTCTAGGACTTTTTTAAATAAAGGGGATTGGGCGCTCACTTGAGTTGACAAGCAGAGCAAAAGCATTAACATGATTTTATTAAGATTGCTCAACATGTTTTAAGAGCTTCCATCTCTGAGTTTATTTTTTTAATCCTTTAATAAATTCGGAAGGTTTTTGATTCATGATGGAAATAAACGCGATGTTGAAATTGGATCGCGACGAAAAGCCGGATTTATCGGCAATGGCCTCGATGGTATAATGGGACCATTTTCCGGATTTGATGGCATCCACGGCGAATTCGATGCGCAATTTATTTTTCCAATCATTGAAATTGGTTTTTAAGAAATCCTTGAAATAGATGGAAATCTGGTGGGCAGGAATTCCCGTTTCTTGGGTAATAATCGTAATGGTA
>CANHKE010000090.1 GCA_947461155.1 Cytophagaceae bacterium
AGCGTTCCTACTGTGCTAACCACCAGGGCTATTTTATACAACACAGGAATATGTATGGCTGCTAACTCACTTGGCTTGAAGTAAGCTGTAATGATTCCTTTGAAATAATAATAAATACCTACTGCCGACATCAATATCGCAACGACGATTGAATATGTAATGTTTCTGTGAAAGGTGTCAGCAAATACAAAGAATTTCCCCCAAAATCCGCCGGTTAATGGGATCCCCGCTAGTGATAATAATGAAATCGTTAAGCAAAACGCCAATAATGGATTTTGTTTCGCTAAACCTTCAAATGCTTGAAAATTTTCTGGTTTTTCTACCCGCCCAGCTTGGTATTCGGATACAATTTTGAAGATTGCAAATGCAGTTACTGTTGCCAATGTGTACGCTAATGAATAATATAATATCGTAGATGTCGTAGATGCTTGGTTGGCAGATACGGTCATCAACATATAACCCGCATGCGAGATACTGGAGTATGCCAGCATTCGCTTCATGCTTTGTTGGTATACCGCCGTCACATTACCAATCACCAATGTCAGCATGCTGATGAAATAAACGGGCAATGCCCAGGTATTATACATGGGGCCAAACATGCCTGAAAACACGTGAAATAAAGCAGCGAATCCGGCAGTTTTTACGACGGTCGACATAAACATCGTAAAGATGGTGGGAGCTCCTTCGTATACATCTGGTGTCCAAAAATGGAATGGCGCGGCTGATACTTTAAATAACATGCCGACCAACATTAATAGAATTCCTGCATATAAAAATGTGGGCATCGATTCTTTTGGCGTGCTCGCGATTGCATTGGCGATGTTTGCTACGTAAAATGATCGCGTTGCACCATAGACTAACGTAATGCCAAAAAGTAAAATCCCAGTGGCAAATGCGCCCATCAATAGGTATTTGATCGCGGCTTCATTGGAACGTAAATTACGTTTGTCGGAGCCTGTTAACACATACATGGAAACAGATAAGATTTCTAGGCCAACAAACAGCATGATTAAATGATCGAATGATACCATTAAAATCGCTCCAACGACCGAAAAAAGCATAATCGCGTAATATTCGGCAGGGTGCGTATGCTCGTCGTCTTGACCGAATGCATTTGAAAATGCAACGACAAAAAAGGCTGCTAACTGAATGATGATGCTAAAGTTGATGGATGTATTCGTCGAACGAAACATATTACCGAACCACAAATATTCATGATTCCAGTCGGCAACAGTCAATCCCATGCTGATCGCTAAAAAACCAAGCGTTACGGTTTGAATGGTTTTTCGCGGAAGCCAAAAACCTAAAAATAGATTACTAATTCCAAAAATTGATAAAGCAATAATAGCCGTCATAATAAATGCGTTATAGATCTTAGTTAAGTAATTGCGTTAATTTTTCAACGCTTTCAGCACTGTACGCGAGTATGGCTTGTGGGAAAATTCCACCCAAAAGCACTAAAATGACAAGCGGAACCAAGACTAATTTTTCTGCTGATGTTAAATCTTCAAAGTCCTTTGTGATGCGTGAAACATTTCCGAACATACTTTTTTGAATCATTCGGAGCGTATATACTGCTCCCAAAATAATGGTGATTCCTGCGATAATGCCCATCCACATGTCTTGATCAAAAACACTTTTTAATAATAAAAACTCTCCGATAAAGCCATTGGTTAATGGCAAGGCTACAGATCCAAGACTTAGTACAACAAACGCGACGCTTAAAACGAACGAAGCCTGTGTAATACCACCCAATTGCGCTAATTCACGTGTTTTTGTTCTGCGTTCTATGATTTCAATCACGAAGAAAAGCCCAACTAGGTTGATTCCGTGTGAAAGCATTTGATAAAGCGCTCCTTGAATACCAGCTAGGCTACCCGTTAATATACCTGCAGACATTAATCCTACGTGGGCAAATGACGAATAAGCGATAAGTCGCTTCGCATCTTTTTGTTGGATCGCAATAATCGAACCGTATAAAATCCCAATCACCGACAAAACCGTAACTGTCGTTCCCCAAGTGATTAGGCCCAAAGGAAACATCGGTAATACGAATCGAATAACACCATACGTACCCATTTTTAACATGATACCTCCAAGTAGCATACTGCCTTGCGTTGGCGAAGTGGTGTATGTATCAGGCTGCCAAGTATGGAATGGGAAGATGGGCATTTTGATCGCAAATGCGATAAAGAAGGCTAAGAATAAATAGTTCTGCGAAGCGGCGGGTAGGCTACGAGCGGTTTCGACAAGCACATCAATGTCTGACGAACCGATTGTGCCGGGCGTGCGTAAATACACGTAGATCAATCCAATTAATAAAAATAGCGATCCAAACAATGTGTAAACAAA
Organism: Cytophagaceae bacterium; assembly: GCA_947461155.1. Taxonomy (GTDB): domain Bacteria; phylum Bacteroidota; class Bacteroidia; order Cytophagales; family Spirosomataceae; genus Aquirufa. The sequence goes on from CANHKE010000090.1 coordinate 2,353, forward strand.
AAACTTAAATGTGATCGCAATTCGATTTTCGCCACCGAATTGGGCAGAAAGAAAATAGATGGGTAATAATGACGCTTCAAAGAAAAAGTAAAATAAGAATGCGTCTTTGGCTAAAAATGACCCTAACAAGGCGGTTTGCATCGCTAAAATCAAACCTTGATAAATAGGGTTGTTTGCCTTTTCCGTATTTGCTGTACTTCCAATAATAAATGGAATCAATAAGCCGGTTAAGCCAATAAGAATTCCGTTAATACCATCCACCCAAAGGGAAAAAGAAAGACCCGCTTCTGGAATCCACGGTATGGAAATGGCAAGTGTACTCGGTGCCAGACTAGACTGGATTAAAACATAAGCGACCGCAATTGCTTCGATGATCGAACCAGCAAGGGAAAGCGCAAATGCATTTTTGGGTTTAGCAAGCAACAAAAAGCTACCTAATGCAAGTGGAAATAATAGAATAAAAAGTAAATACATGCCTTTAGCGTCGATTAAAGATTATAAAATCCAAGTCTTTAGACCCAAAAATAAAATGACTGTTACGGACACCACAATCATAAAAATGTAGTAACCGATATTGCCCGATTGCAACCTTCTGAATTCTGAAGATGCATATTGAACGGTTTTACCTACACCCTCTACGATTAAATCCAACACTAAAAATTCGAAAATTTGGTGTAAGAAATTACTCAAAATCGCAATGGGACGAACGATGAGCATGTCATATAACTCATCAATATAAAACTTATGGTAAATCACTTTTTGAATACCTGACACGGATTCGTCAGAACCCGGAACAGACTTTTGCATGCCGAAAATATAGATGGCCAAAGCCGCTGGTAAAAAGGCAGCTAATAATGGAGCGCCGCCTTCTAGGCTTAAGAAATTAACTTCGCCAGCTTCCCCTGCAGCCGGTAAGATTGGAGCTAACCAATGTGCTAAAAACTCATCACCTCCTGCAAAATGAGGTAGGTTGATAATTCCACCTCCGACCGAGAAAATGGCTAAAATAATTAAAGGCAACGTCATCGTCCAAGGCGATTCATGTAAATGATCCGCTTGTTTTTGAGAACCTCTAAATTCCCCAAAGAAGGTTAAGATAAATACGCGGAACATATAAAACGATGTTAACGCGGATCCCACAATCGCTAAGCCCCACATGATCGGATCATGGTGATATAAGCTCGCCAGAATCTCGTCTTTTGAAAAGAAACCCGCAAAAGGAGGGATACCGGCAATGGCGATGGTGCCTAATAAAAATGTTACGTATGTGATCGGTAAATGACTTTTTAGCCCACCCATTTTACGGATATCTTGTTCGTCCGACATGGCATGAATTACAGAACCAGCACCTAAGAACAACAAGGCCTTAAAGAACGCATGTGTCATGACATGGAAGAAAGAAGCGGTATATGCGGAAGCGCCAAGGCCCATAAACATATAACCCAACTGAGAAACGGTCGAATAGGCTAATACTTTCTTAATGTCATTTTGGAATAAGCCAATCGCCGCACCTAGTAAAGCGGTGGCTAATCCAATCCAACCCACAAAATGCAAGACTTCTGGACTTAATTCGAATAAAACGTTCGCACGGATGACCATGTAAATACCCGCAGTCACCATCGTGGCCGCGTGAATTAACGCCGAAACGGGCGTCGGTCCTGCCATCGCATCCGGTAACCACGTAAATAAAGGAATCTGTGCAGATTTTCCCATAGCGCCAATGAACAAACAGAAAGCAATTAAGCCAACATTTTCTGGCACATTGCCCTCGTTAATGGCCGTGAAAATGGCCGTATAATCCGTCGTTCCAAAGTCTTGAATCAACAAGAAAATACCAACCAAGAATCCCAAGTCACCTATACGATTCATGATAAACGCCTTACGCGCTGCATCACCATAGCTGTTTTTCTGATTCCAAAATCCAATTAATAAATAGGAACACAGACCTACACCTTCCCAACCAATGAACAATACGGTGAAATTAGCACCTAAAACGAGTATCAACATAAAGAAGATAAACAGGTTCAAAAAGGCAAAGAATTTACCCAAACCTGCATCATGTGCCATATAACCCATGGAATACACATGGATCAATGTCCCCACACCAGTGATAATAAGGAGCATTAATAGGGATAATTGGTCGACCTGAAAGGCAAATGGGATGGATAAATCACCCACGTTAATCCATTCAGCAAGTGTATAAATCTGCGCTTGACCGTCAAAATTTAAAAATAATTGCAAGGATAAGACGAAAGCAACGACAGGTGGAATTGTCCCGATGATGCCGGCTACTTGCTTGTTTAATGTAGGGAATGCGAGCCCATTAATGACAAAGCCAATAAAGGGTAACAGGGGGATTAAATAGAATAATGACATATGTTAGGCTGATTGAATGCGTGCTACAATTAATTTTTTAACTTATTGAGCACACCGATATCAATACTTTGAATGTTTCGGTAAATCATGACAATGATGGCAAGCCCTACAGCCACTTCCGCTGCGGCAACCGCCATAATGAAAAAGACAAAAATTTGACCTGCTGGGTCGGAGTAATACGATGAAAAAGCAGCTAATAATAAATTAACCGCATTCAACATGAGCTCAACTGCCATGAAAACGATGATTGCATTTCTGCGGGTTAAAACTCCCAAAATTCCAATGCAGAATAATGCGGAGCTTACAAGAATGTAATGGGTCAGTGGAATCGTGCGTAATACTTCTGGAATCGATTGCATAGTAGTTATTTAAATGCATTTATGCGAGGCAAAAATACGAATTAAACTGAATTTTACAGCCCTTAGCGTTGAAAACCTTGTAATTTAATTTCAGTCAATTTGCGCTTGGTGTCCATCGGGAAATCACCCTTCATCATCCAGTCATAGTACGATGGATCGGACTTTAGGACGTCTAAAATAGGCCGACCAATATGCTTGCCAAAATTGAAAACCGCAATTTGTTCTTTATTATAAACCATTCGATTCGCGAAATCAATTGAATTAGATGCGCTAAGCTCATGCAATTTGTTCACATCATTCTGAATCGGGAAATATTCCTTACCCTCCGCATCTTTCATACTGGTGGTCGCATAACGTTTCACCTGCGCATTTAATACTTCCAACGTCGCCAACACATCCGCTTCAGCACCGTGTGCACCTACCAACTCTTTATCGCAATAAAAACGGAAAGCAGCCGTCAAATTCCGAGGTTCCATCATGTGAAAAATACGTTGCGCATCCACCAATTTTCGATTCTTCATGTCAAAATCCACATCATTGCGCAGAAATTCTTCTACAAGCATCGGAACATCAAAGCGGTTCGAATTAAATCCAGCTAAATCACAGCCTTCTAAAAAGCCAGCCAGCGATTTGGCCACTTGCTTAAAATTAGGCTCATCTTTTACATCGGCATCATAAATACCGTGTACTAACGACGCTTCTAAGGGAATCGGAATCCCCGGATTAACACGTCTTGTTTTTACTTCAATGGAGCCATCGACGTTTGCTTTGGCTATCGAAATTTCGACGATTCGGTCGCGATTGACCATAATGCCCGTGGTTTCTAAGTCGAAAAAGGCCAACGGTCTTTTGAGTTGTAATTGATGCTCCATAGCTTTTGGATTTTAATAGGCGCAAAGGTAGCTTATTATTACCTTTGTTCGATGAAATTTACCCCTAAAGCCATATTTTTTGATTGGGATCACACCATTTGGGATCATGATCGAAATGCACGTGAAGTATTGGTCGATCTTTTCGTTGAATTTAAATTGCCTGAGCTGAATGCGGATGTGGTTTGGTCTACGTTTCAGCAAATTAATGACGCGCTTTGGGAAGGGTATCAGTTAGGCCAAATTTCCCAAGAAACCCTTCGTGAAACGCGATTTGTTCGCTTTTTTGATGCATTGGCGATCGAAGG
>CANHKE010000091.1 GCA_947461155.1 Cytophagaceae bacterium
AGTAATGGAAAAATCCAACCATCCAAATTGAATCCAGGGAAAATCATTTATGGCAAGGATTTAACATTTAAAGGTGGATCACATGGCTCTACATTATCTATTTTAGGGGATGCCGCTAAAGATTTAAAGTTGCCAGAAGTACCTAAGAGCCCATCCAATCACTACGCCAATTTCTTGAAAGCATGTATGGGACAAGAGCAAACGCGCTCACGCTTCGAAATTGCCGGCCCATTGAGTCAAGTATTTGCACTTGGGGTGTTGGCCCAACGGTTGAATGCCAAATTAGCGTTTGATCCGAAACGTAAACAAATCACCAACCATGCTTTGGCGAATAAAATGCTTGCAGGACCTGAACCTAGAAAAGGCTGGGAGCAATATTATAAAATCTAGTTTTTCCGATAAATATTGGGGTAAAACTGAACATTACCTTGCGCATCGAAGTCGACCAAACTGTACCAAATAACAAGTGGTATCGTTCGTTTGACTTTGATGTAGCGGGGAATATGATCAGAATATGCGGCTGAATTATCCAAGGTATCTAAAGCCTTCGATTGCGGTTTAAGTAAAAAGCGTCCCAAATCAATAGGCCGTTCCACACGAATGCAACTATGACTGTAAAAGCGATGTTCCCGCTGAAATAATTTCTTTTCTGACGTATCGTGAATATACATCCGAAAGGGATTGTTAAATGGAAACTTTAAGATCCCCAATGTATTCCATTTCCCTGAACGCTGACGCATAGAATAAGGAAAATAATTCGCATGCAAGCGTGACCAGGGGACCTGCTCTGGTGCCAATTTCCGGCCATGAACATCAAAAATTTCCAAATGGCTAGCATAAAAATACCGGATGTTTTTTCGAATTTCTGGCACTAATTCCTCCACGGCAATACTGCGAGGCACATTCCAATAAGGTGTAATGATTAATTCACGCATGGAACTGACTAAGGTTTTGGAGGGTCGGGAGGCCTTCCCCACGACAACCTTCATTTTCAATTGTTCCTTTTGGCCGTCAAAAGCGTGCAAAGTCGCAGAAGGAATGTTGATCAGAACAACGGAATTAGCTCGTCGCATCGCGGAAAGCCAGCGATATGCGTTCACAGCTTTCACTAATAGCACCTTTTGTTCTTGAGGCAAATCGACCGAATCACGCAGCACGCGAAGCAATTTTTGCACCTCAGGTACCTCATTATTTAGACGATTAGCTAATTCTTTAAAATTAACATTCAACTCTACGTTTGGTCGCGTGATTTTCAGCTCTTCAAATCGGAATTGTGGAACTTGACGTCCGTCTCGCAAATCTTTAAAAAATGCCTGGGCTACGTTATCGATTGCCTTTGCGTCCAAGGGCGTTTGCCCTAATAACATCGAGTCTAATCCCGTATGCCGATAATCTGACATGTGTAAGCCGAGTGTAGCGGAAGCATGTATCAAACTATCCATGTCGAGTACACGAACGCGTAAGTCCAAACTTGATTGACCCCACGAAGCGAAGGAACCAATCAGCAAGAAACCGGTAATCCGTATAAAACGCGTCATCATACCCTAATTTACCGATAAATTAGGTATGAAAACAGGTTTCTGCCAATTTAATATAGGATTAGAAATTAGCCGTATTTAAGCGGCCAGCACGACCAACCTTCGCTTTTAAATTCGTTTGAATCACAATCGAATCCAGCAAAGCGGCTTTGATCAATTTAGCACTAGGCATCTTTTTTTGAATAGATGCATACAAGGCCGCTGCCCCCGACACATGCGCAGTCGCAAGCGAGGTACCATTAAATGCCGCATACGCAGAGCCTAAAACCTTGGATGGAACCGTTGTATAAATACCCACCCCAGGAGCGACTAAATCGACAGCCGTTACACCATAACTAGAAAAAGAAGCTAAGGTGCCCGCAGAAGTGGATGCCCCGACCGATATGATATTAGCATTGGGGAAACTTGCAGGATAAAAAGGACTCAACTCCAGACTGGTAGCATTATTTCCTGCGGCCGCAACAAGCAATACATCTGCTTTTTCAGCTAGACCAATCGCCTGCAATAAACTATGCGAGTAGGCACTCGTGCCCCAAGAAGCATTAATGGCAACAAGATTAAGTTGCTGATCCATTTTTAATTGAATCAAATAACTAATCGCTTTAACTGCATTTGAAATCGTTCCACCTTGACTACCGATGAATTTTACAGGAATCATGGAGACATTCCAATTCATGCCAACCACCCCTTTGGCATTTCCACCAAGCGCTCCAATCACCCCAGCAACCTGTGTTCCATGTTCATCTAATAAGCCATCAAATACCGAATTATTTCCGCCATCAAAATCCCAGCCATTTGCGTCATCGACCAAACCATTCCGATCATCATCTAATTTATTCAAAGGATCTTTCACGTTCACCCACATATTGTCAACCAAATCCTCATGCTGAATCATTACTCCAGCATCAAGAACACCAACAAATATCTTTTTGGATCCGGTAAAACCTTTTGACCAGACAATAGAAGCATTAGAGCCAAAATTTTCGCCCATATTCCAAAGCAAATTGTCTTTATAATATGGGTCATTACTTGTAGAAACAGGCTGAACAATAAAATTAGGTTCGATGTAAACTAATTCTTTGAAATCCTTGCCTTTCGCTAAAGCCTCATTCATCTTCAACGGGATATCCAATACGTACAAACCCGTGCTATCCCCAAATTGCTTCATCGCTTTGGTATGAATAAATTCATTCACCGTTGCCGACAACACCGTGAAAATAGAATCCCGCTTTTCAACAGATACGGAATCGCGAAATTTCACCAAAACTTGATTGGGAACAAACTCTCCTTCGATCAAAAACGTATCAATAGGAGCAGCGATTGGATTCGTTTTGTTCAGCACAGGAACCTCGATAAAATTGAATTCTGTGCATGAAATCAGGCAAATCGATGCGAACAATATCAGGATGATTTTCATGGGAACAAAGAGCTTTAAGACTGTAAACAAAATAACCTCCAAATACCCAATGTCACAAATCAAGTTTGTACCAAAATTCAAAATTTTGAGATTTTAGTCCAAGAAAAATCTAGGCGCACGTGCGCTTAAAAATAGATGGCGAAACACCAGAAACCTTCTTGAATGCCCGATTAAAATAGGATAAACTTTCGAATCCAGATTCAAAACAGGATTCACTCACATTTTTCCCCTGCATCAAGAGTTTTTTGGCATGCGTAATTCGATATTGATTCACAAAATCCGTATACGTCAAGCGAGTGGCTGCTTTAAAATAACGGCAAAATGCAGGTACCGATAAACTGACATGTTCCGCAATCAAACGCGTATTGATCGGCTCCAAAAAGTGTTCTTCGACATATTGATAAACCTGATGGATTCGTGCCTGTTTTTTCAGAACTTGAGCACTCGCGATCGGCCTTGCCTGCAAATCGAGGCATTCATCACTGGCTGCTAAGTATTCAAAAATACGCATCAACTCGACAAACTGGCTAAACCGATCTAAATGCTGTAATTTTTTCAAACGAGCACCTGCCTCTCGCTTCGTTTCACCTGTGAATGCTAAGCCATTTTTCGCCCGTCGGATTAGGTCAACTACCCGACTCAATTCCGGAATACGCGCCAAGCCTTGCTCAAAATAATCGGCAGGAAATTGAATCACCACCGTTTCTACCGTTGACTTGACTCCATAGTCAAAATTCAAATGCGGGATATAGGAGCCAATCAATGCCAAATCACAGCCTTCATAAGTGGCTAAATGGTCCCCAATATGCCGTATTCCTCGGTCTGCTTCTACGTATACCAACTCAATTTCGGGATGAAAATGCCAATAAAAAACCGCATTTAAATTGGGCGTTAATAAAAAACGGAAGGAACTTTCCGCATCAGGCTTTATGGTCTCTAAGGCTAATCGCATACCTAAAATTACATGAATTTGACAAATATTTACAAAAAAGATCAATACAGGTCAAAAAATAGTCAATACAGTCAATCATTACAAAGGCAATTCGGCAGAAATTTACCTAAAATAAAAACCTATGGAAACGACAAATCCTACGAATGCCCATTATGATATTCCGGGCAATCCATCTACTGCAAAAAGTAGCACGCTGAAATTAAACGATCGCACCAATGGTCAAGCACTTCGTGTGATAAGTGAAGCAGATTGGAAATTCTGGATCGAGCAGGGCTATGTAGTCATCAAACAGGCCGTTCCACGCGAACAAGCCCTAAAAACAGCCGCCTTTTTATGGGAATTTGAAGAGAAAAACCCAAATGACCCTAGCACCTGGTATACGGCTCCGCGAGCAGAGATGAAAATGAAGGAATTGGCAGGAACGGGGATGGTCGAATGTTACAACAATCAATTGCTTTGGGATAACCGTTCGCAGCAACGCGTCTATGATGCTTTTGTGGATATTTGGGGAACAGAGAAACTATGGGTAACCATTGACCGGGCAAACCTAAACTTCCCAATCCGACCAGGTCACGAATACAAAGCTTTCATACATTGGGATTACGATCCAGAAACGAAACCTATCAACGTACAAGGCGTACTTGCGTTAGCTGATCAATTAGACGAAAACATGGGCGGATTTCAATGTATCCCGGAATTATTCCGAAACTACGACACATGGAAATTAACTCAACCCGAAGACAGAGATCGATTTAAGCCAGATACCACCGGTTTTACACCCACTAAAGTCAAATTGGAAGCAGGGGATCTGCTGATATTCAATAGCACCCAGCCACATGGCATACGCGCGAACAACAGCGATAAGGTGCGCTGTGCCCAATATATTTCCATGATGCCAGCCGAAGAAGCTAATACACAATTAAAAGAATGGCGGATCAATTCTTGGAAAGACCGCATCGCGCCAGAGGGCTATGCATTTCCGGGTGATCCGCGCAAATGGGAACAGACCAAATACCCCACGGCTGAATTGAATGCGCTAGGTCGAAAAATACTTGGTCTCGATACATGGTAATTAAAAAAGCCGATCCTCAGCGATCGGCTTTTTGATGAAGTACAGTTACGCGTTTCAAAAACAATCCGTAACTTTAAATGCAACCTATTTGAATATATGCGACTGCTAACGCTCCTGATTTCAATTTTGCTGAATAGTTCGGTTTGGGGCCAACAAACCCTCATACAAAATTTGCGTATCATTGATGGCACAGGCAAACCTGCCTTTGCAGGATCAATTCGAATCAAGGGGCAAATCATCACCGAGGTAGGCAAATTATCTCCGCAAAAAAATGAGACAATCATCAATGGAAAAGGATATATCCTAAGCCCAGGATTCATCGATTCCCATAGTCATCATTTGGGCGATATCCTTCAAAATCCAGATGCCATATCAACCGCCAATCAAGGAATTACAACCATTATTATTGGACAAGATGGTGATAGTTATCCCATTTCAGAATTAAAGCAACTGATCAAAAACACCCCCAATGCCGTAAATGTAGGTACCTATACCGGACAATCCACGCTTCGTGCGCGCGCAATGGGTGAGAAAAACCTCCTGCGCCAGGCAACCCAGAAAGAGATAGATGCCATGAAATTAGTATTAAAAAAAGACCTTGAATTAGGATCTTTTGGATTGTCAACAGGCCTAGAATATGAATCTGCATTTTACTCATCGCGTGATGAAGTTTTGCAATTAGCTCAAGTAGCCGCCGACCAAAAAGCACGTTATATTAGTCATATTCGAAGTGAAGATATTGCGATGGATGATGCATTGAACGAAATCATTGAAATAGGCGAAAAAACCCATATGCCCGTTCAAATTTCACATATCAAGTTAGCCAAAAAAGACGACTGGGGATCTGCAAAAGCTATTATTGAACGACTACAAGCTGCCCGTCAAAAAGGGATTAATATAACGGCGGATATTTACCCATATACATTTTGGCATTCCACACCGCGTATATTATTTCCAAAACGCGACTACGCCAACCTCGAAAGTGCCCAATTTGCTGTTGACCAATTATTCGATCCAGCCGAGTCATACCTCGTTAAATTTGCACCCAATCGCAGCTATGAAGGAAAAACCTTTCATGAAATTGCGCTAAGTAGAAATGAATCAGATGCCACAACGCTACGCGCACTCGTAGCGATGGCCGCAGATTTTAGATTAAAATACCCTGCCTATGAAGGTACGATTGAAGCGATGACTGG
>CANHKE010000092.1 GCA_947461155.1 Cytophagaceae bacterium
GGCAGCCTTTGGACTCGTTTCAAACTTGGCACTACCCGCTGACCAAGCAGCCCATTACAGCAAAATTCAAATTTGGATTTTTATTGCCGTTGCCGTACTAAGCGCAGTTGGCCAATACGTCTGGTGGGGCAAAATCAAAGAATCCACCAAATGGAAACCGCTTTGGAATGCCACACTTGTAGCCACCCTACTGACCGTATTATTTGTGAATCTGGGCAAGATTTATACCCCATCATACATCATCTTACTTTGGAGTAGCTTATTCGCCACAATCGCAAATGGCACGATTCTTTTCTTTTTAATCAAGCAAAAATTCTCGCTCTCAGGAGGCGCCATGGCACACGTTGGCCTAGCCATCATGATGATCGGCGTTTTGTTCTCCTCCGGATATTCCAAAGTTGTTTCGCTAAACCGATCAGGTTTTGCCATTTCAAATAAAGTGGAAGAATTCACCAAGGATGACAACAAAGAAAACAAGGAAAACCTGCCACTTTGGTTAGGTCAAGGTGCTCAAATGCAGGATTATTTGGTGACGTATAAAGGCAGAAAAATTGCCTTGCGCGGAAAGCCTGGATACTACAACAAGAAAGATTTCGAGATTATCGAAGGCGATTTTCATGCGGTCGCATTACGCGATGTATCCCAAGACAGTGTGTCCATTGCCAAAAAAGGCGACACCTTAACCGTGGAACCTGAAAACAATTACTACGAGCTTGAATTCAAAAATGCGGAAGGAAAAACCGTTTCGCTTTTCCCTCGCTGGCAAGTAAATCCCAAAATGGGAACCGCCATTTCGCCCGATGTGAAACATGCCTGGGGACACGACATCTATACCTATGTCTCTTTGGATCCACGTTTAGCTGCGGAAGCAGGGGAAGAAAAACAATGGAGTCAAACAGTAAACTCAACCGTTTCGATTGGCGATACACTGTTTTTAAATGACTTTGTAGCTGTTTTAAAAGAAGTTAATCGCGTAACCAATGTCGAAGGAGTGACATTAACTGATACGGATGCGGCCGTACAAGCTAATTTCCAAGTGTTGGGTAAAAATTTCCAACAATTTGAATTAAAACCAACCTTCATCATCAAAGATGGCATGGTTGCGATGCCAGCATTTGAAAGTGAAGAAACGGGCATTAAAATTAAATTTACGGCGATCGACCCGAAGACGCAGGCTTTTAGTTTTGCGGTCAATACAACCCAACAAGATTTAATTATTATCAAGGCCTTAGAAAAACCGTATATCAATTTGGTGTGGGTTGGTTCGATTCTTATGTTTATCGGATTATTCGTTGCAACTTTCCGTCGGACGGAAAAAATGATTGCCTAAGTTATGAGCAGAAGAGAAATTTTAAGTTTATCAGGTGCCATCGGATTTCTAATTATTTGGATTGTGGATTTAAATTCCCCAACACCGAAACAAATCCAAGGAGATTTCTGGAATGAAATTTTTTACCACTATGGATGGCTCATGTATGCCGTAGCCTGCTTGTTTTACTACCAATTCGCGAAAAATATGCGGTTGAAGAAAGAGGAAGAAAAACCCAATAAAGACTAATTCATGGGACCCGAATACACCATACCAAGTAGTCAAATCATCGGGATCGTCGCATCCATGATATTTTCAGCTTTCTTTTCAGGGGTCGAAATGGCTTTTGTTTCCTCGAATAAACTATACTTCGAACTAAAGTCGAAGCAAAATATCCTGAGTGCTAAAATCATTGCGAATTTCAATCAAAGTCCTTCCCGATTCATCGGGACCATGTTAATTGGGAATACCCTTTCTTTAGTTGCTTATGGCATTTTCATGGAGGAATACCTGCACCACTTGATTCTGCACTATTTTCCGTTGATCCCAAACGAAATCATCGCCCGTTTAATTGCGTCCATTTTAGCCACTATCCTCATCCTTACTACCTCAGAATTCACGCCCAAAAGCGTCTTTTTGATTAATCCAGACGCAATTTTAGAATTCTTAGCCATCCCGATTTGGATCATCAATACGCTCATGTTTCCCCTCGTTTGGAGCACCGTGGGTCTTTCGAAATGGTTCATCACCCAAGTATTACGACTGCCTTATTCGGAAGAAAAACCGGCTTTTGGACTGACCGACCTGAATCATTATTTACAAAATTTAAATCGGAAGGTTTCGACGGAAGAAGAAAATGAAGTTGACACCAAGATTTTTCACAACGCCCTCGAATTCAAGCAAGTCAAAGTACGGGAATGCATGATTCCACGCACAGAAATTACAGCCATCGAACTGGAAGAAGGAATTGAAGGCCTAACCCATGTATTTATTGAAAGTGGACACTCCAAAGTGTTGGTCTATAAAGAAACGCTTGAGGAAGTAATCGGCTATTGCCACTCCATTGAATTATTTAAGAAACCTAAAGACTTACTTGCTATCCTTACGCCCATCCCCATCGTACCCGAAGCGATGCCCGCAAATGACCTCATGATCAAGTTTTCGAAAGAACGAAAGTCTTTGGCACTTGTAGTAGACGAGTTTGGAAGTACGTCCGGATTAGTCAGCATGGAAGATGTCATGGAACAGATTTTTGGTGAAATTCAAGATGAATTCGATGCTTCAGAAGACTGGATCGAGAAGCAATTGGATGAACATACGTATTTATTTTCAGGCCGACATGAAATCGATTACCTAAACGAAAAGTACGCATGGAACTTACCGGAAGGTGATTACGAAACACTTGGGGGGATGTTGATTAGCCTATATGAAGATATTCCGGCAGCAAATGAAGTGATTACACTCAGTCCTTTTCAATTCCAAATCATCACCGTCACGGATGCCCGGATTGATACGGTGAAAATTTTTCTAACGGGAAAAATAACGAAAGAGGAAGCGATTAAAGGGAAGCACTAAGGACACGTTGCAACGTTTGGCATTTCATTTCTGTCTCTTGCCATTCTTTTGCCGGATTCGATTCCTCCGTAATGCCACAGCCCGCAAAATAAGTCGCTTGTACGCAATCAACCCGTTGCGTTAATCGGACCGTCCGTAAATTAACAAACAAATGTGTTTCTTCTTGCACATTCACTGGCCCCAAATATCCACTATATAAAGATCGATCATGCTTTTCTACGGCATGAATCCAGGCCTTAGCCGCTTCTTTCGGCGTGCCGCAAACCGCCGATGTGGGATGTAATAATCCCAACATTGTCGAAATCAATCCAGGATACGAAAAGCGCATGGTGTCGACCAAGTACTCCGTCTTCAAATGCATTAAATTACCGGCCAACACCGTTTTGGGGCCATTTTCAATATACTCGCGCAAACGAATCTTTTTAAAACAATCGATGATATACCGACTAACATACGCCTGCTCCTCGATTTCTTTTTGTGACCAACGCACCTCTTGTACGGACATCAACGAGCCATCCGAATGCAATGCCGTATGCGTACCAGCCAGCGAAATCGTCCGAAATACACCCGCGCGATCCTGGGAAACAAGTGTCTCTGGCGTCGCACACAACCACGTATTGCCCAAGTCAGGCAAATAAACGGCACATACAAACGCGGTGGGATAAGCGACACATAAACGATCAAAGGCATCCAATACATCAAAATGCGCATCGAAAAATTGCTCTGCCGTACGGGACAACACCACCTTTTGGAAAGCGCCTTGTTGGATCTTTTCGACCGACAGTGCCACTTGATCCGTGAAATAGCGCTGTTGTTCCAAATCGATCTCAAGATGTAAAGGTTCCTGTTCTAAAAAAGCAGTAGGATCAGCTGTTATCGGGATGGATTCAATGTGATTTGCCGCCAAAAAATAGGGATTCCCTTCAAATGGTGCTACAATAAAGCCTTTGGGCAAAACGGCTAAATCTATTTCCGAAAGGCGACGCCCGCCCGATTCGTCGATAATCAATTGTTTGCTTAGCTGATTTGGCAATCGCCAAACGGCAACCGCATGTCCGGATTGGACAGACACTTTCCACAATTGATTCCAAGCGTTTGACATTAGTCTATTTTCAAGATCGCAACAGTTAAACGGCTGGCGCAGATCAATTGTTCATCTTCGTCGTGAATTTTAATTTCGTACACGTGAAGGGTTTTTCCAATGCGTAAAGGAATGCAAGTTCCAATCACATATCCACCACGGGCAGATTTTAAGTGATTGGCATTAATTTCAACGCCCACCCCTTTGTAATGTTCCACGTCCGGAACCGCCAAACTCGAAGCGATGCTGCCCATGGTTTCCGCGAGAACGACGGACGCCCCGCCGTGAAGTAAACCAAAAGGTTGTTTGGTCCGGTGATCGACCGGCATCTTCGCCTTCAGATACGTCGCATGAATTTCCGTAAATTCAATGCCTAGATGTTCAATCATATTGCCGGTCGCCCAGGCATTAATGGTATCAAGGGAAATGGACGTATTAAACATATTTATTCGTAGTTTTGTGCGGTAAAATTCGGAAATATTTGCCGAATTAAGTCCCTTTCCCCATTTTTTATGCACACAATCAAAGACATTTACCTGATACGCCATGGCGAAACGATTTACAACCGTTCAGGAGTGGTTCAGGGAAGTGGAATCGATGCAGATTTAAATGAATTAGGCCAAAGACAGGCGCAGGCATTTTACACCCATTACCAACATCTTCCGTTGGACAAAATCTATACTTCCGCGCTGAAACGGACGCACCAGTCGGTCCAACAATTCATCGAGAAAGGGCTGCCTTGGGAGCAACACGCAGGCTTAAACGAAATTTCGTGGGGCATTCGGGAAGGCCGCACGCCCAATACCGAAGATGACGCCTATTACCGCAATTTGACAAAAACGTGGCGTGAAGGAAATGTGCATGTCCAATCGGAGGAAGGAGAAAGTCCAATCGAAGTTTTGGAAAAACAGAAACCAGTCGTCGAATTAATCCTTTCTCGACCGGAAGAAAAATCGATACTGATTGCGATGCACGGACGAGCGATGCGTGTTTTACTGACGCATTTATTTGACAAGCCATTACACAAAATGGATGATTTTGGCCATCAAAACTTGTGTTTGTATCACATTCAATATGACTACAAACAAGGAAAGTTCATCCTGTTGCATGCGAATCAAACCGATCATTTACGCGACTTACCTGAATCGATGTAAGGCATGAAAAGATCTCAGCTGTATTGGACATTGCAAATTGGCGGTTGGTTCGCTTGGGCGCTGAACGAAGCCCTATTGTACACCAATCAATACGGCTGGAAATGGGCCTGGCTTTTTTCGTCGATGGCAAACATCGCACTCGCCATTTTTTTAACCCATCAATACCGCCGAATCACGAATCATTTCCATTGGCAGGAATTGGGTTTGTTGCGTATGTTGCAGTGGAATGCGCTCGCATTGCTGGCCATGGCGAGCTGTTTGGTGGGCCTAAATATTCCTTTAGACTATACGTTTCTGCAAGAAAGTTATGACGTAACATTGAGTCCGTTTATCGTCATTCAAATCTTATTCAATTTCATGAAGCCGTTGGCGATTTGGCAATTGATTTACTTCTTTTTCCAATATTCCAATAAAAAACTGGATATGGAGCGGGAAAATGACCGCTTAGAACGGACCATTCAAGAAACGGAGGGAAAGGTTTTGCGCGCACAAATGAATCCGCATTTTGTGTTTAACGCCCTAAATAGCGTTCGGGCGCTCATCACCGAAGATCCACAAAAAGCCAAAAAAGGGATTAACCAATTATCTAAATTACTGCGTAGTTCCTTATTGACAGAGCGCAAAAAAACGATTCCACTTTCCGAAGAATTGGATACGGTGGCTGATTACTTAGCCTTGGAAAAGATTCGGTATGAGGATCGATTGACCTGGAAAATGGAAATTGATCCGGCTTGTTCCAAGGCTCAATTCCCACCGATGATGCTCCAGACGCTGGTTGAAAATGCCATCAAGCACGGCATTTCACACGCTGTCAAAGGGGGAACCATTCAAATTCAAGTAAAAAAAACGAATAATCACGTGCACATTGCGGTCATTAATCCCGGCCAATTGAAAAAGGAGGCGCTAAACTCGGTGGGGGTTGGCCTAGAAAATTCAAAGAACCGACTCAACTTATTGTTTGGAGAAACCGCTCAATTAAGTATTCGTCCATTGGACA
>CANHKE010000093.1 GCA_947461155.1 Cytophagaceae bacterium
ACATCCGGCCCGTTGGATTCGGATTTTCACATCAGATCCTTGCGCGGCCCATGCTTCCTTGAATTTGTCAATTAGCTCCATGCCATGTTGCGAACCGCAGCATTTTTTGGGTGCGTCTTTATCATTGGTGCAAATAAATACATGTTTTTCGAAGTGCATTAGCTGGCTGGTTTAAGTTCAACGACAATGGGGCAATGGTCTGAATGCATCGCATCCGGTAATATGTACGCATTTTGAATGCGATCTTGTAGTGTTTGCGTAGCTAGGTGGTAATCGATACGCCAACCTAAATTTTTGCCGCGTGCGCCGGCTCGGTAACTCCACCACGAATATTGATGTGGCTCATCCGCATGGACATGTCGGAACGTATCGAGGAATCCATTTTGAATAAAATTTTCCATCCATGCGCGCTCTTCAGGTAGAAATCCGGAACTATTCGCATTTCCTTTGGGATTGTGAATATCGATCTCGCGATGACAAATATTGTAATCGCCCGCAATAATTAAGTTAGGGATTGTGGCGCGTAATTGATCCGCATAAGTCTGGAAGTCGGCAAGCCACTCCATTTTAAACGCCTGCCGTTCGTCGCCACTGGAACCCGATGGCATGTAGACGCTCATGACAGAAACATGATCAAAATCCACACGAATGACACGTCCTTCAAAATCGTATTTTTCGATGCCGCAACCTACTTCCACATGTTTGGGTTCGATTTTTGAAAAAATAGCGACACCTGAGTAGCCTTTTTTTTGTGCGGAATGCCAATAGATCTGATAACCAAGTGCCTCAATTTCTTCGGTATTTACTTGATCGCGTTCCGCTTTTAATTCTTGAATGCAAATAACATCAGCTGCTTGTTCAGCCAGCCAAGAAGTAAAGCCTTTCTGGATGGCGGCACGAATGCCATTCACATTGTAACTGATGATTTTCATGTAGCTTAAAAGATTTCAGACTCAAAGTAATGCACAATATGGGCTTTCAGCAAGAGATCTTGTTCTTTTAAATTTAGCGTGGGAACAGCTTTGACGAGATTCCAATGCGGCCAACCCTCGTTATCGAGTCCTTCCAGCGCATAAAAACCGCTGTAGCTGAGTACCTTACACGTGGCGATGTGCATTAAATCTTGCTTTTGCTCCTTGGTGAAGTGGACATGTCCTTGGCCGAGTTCTTGCACGCCAATTAAGAATAATACAGATTCAAGGTCGGTCGGACGCTTCTGAAATTGACTTTCAAAAAAATCTAACACCGCCTCAAACGAAGCGTGCACGATGGCAGGTTCAAATTCCATGGAAATAGTTAAGGAACGACAATGGAAACCTTGAATTTGGAAGATTCCAAAACGGCTTTTTGTCCTTTGGGATTATTGCCAATCAGTACGAGATTTCCCTCGATTTCAGTGTCAGATAAATAGGTAATGTTTAAACGACCTACCCCATTCTGAACGCCGGAACTATCGGGCATTTTAGCTTCGTAAAAATTGTTTTTATTTTGAAAATCATTCAAATTATGAATGATATTTCCGATGTTTCCAGACTCGCCATCACCCGGGATAAAATAGGTTCCCGCACCACGAAGCTGGAATATTTTCACATAAATAGTTTCTTTCGTTTGCTCGTTCGTCGCTGAAATACTTAATACTTTTTGGCCCGCTTCTGAACGAACACTGGCTGAGACAACGTCACATTGAATCACATGTTCTCCTTCATGACCAAATTCCAGTGTGCCTACTAAATACCCTTTTTGCGTGGGCGTGTCACTAAATGAATTTTCAAAGCTGAGGATAAAGACAAATAATCCGAGGCCCGCATACAGAAAATTGACCGGATATTTGATGAATGACATCACAAACGAACCGATCCAGCTTGTTTTCACAAAACGCATTATTCCAGAATTACGTGAAGTAGCGTTACTCATGTTGTTAAACCGCTTTATAATTTGTAGATCAAATTGCAATGGAAGACAAAAATACGATAAGTTATTTAACGGGCAAAGCCTCTTCTCGCCCATTTTTTCAATTAATTATTTTAAGGTCAAATGTTCGTGCCCAAGAATAGGCAATCCGTAGCCGATTTGGTAAATTTGAAAACTCTTGCGCATTTTTGTGGTTAAACAAGCGCAAACGATGTTTAATACCAAATTTGTGTTTCCATGAAGTCATTTTCGATACCGACGCTTTTTAAAAGTAATCTTATTGGTCGAATTAAGGAAGTTCGCCGACTTCGGGATAAATTAAAGCGTGATTTCAGCCCAACAAAACTTGATTTCGGGCCTTTGGAAGTACATCTTTCCCGGCACTTTGGTTTTTGCTATGGCGTCGAAAATGCCGTAGAGACAGCATATCGGATCATTGAAGAGAATCCAGACAAGCGCATATTTTTGCTTTCCGAAATGATTCATAACCCGGCCGTAAATGCAGATTTATTGGATCGTGGTGTTCGATTTTTACAAGACACGAAAGGGGCCTCGTTGATTCCATTTACCGATTTAAACGAATCGGATGTCGTGATTGTCCCCGCTTTTGGGACTACCTTAGAAACGCAAGAACGCTTGCAAAAACAAGGAATCGACACCTATGCCTATGACACCACATGTCCATTTGTGGAAAAAGTGTGGAACCGAGCAGATGCCATTGGAAAAAATGAATACACCGTGATTGTCCATGGAAAACCAAGTCACGAAGAAACCAAAGCTACTTTTTCGCATTCTAAAGCCGTAACACCCACCTTGGTCATTAAAGATTTGTCCCAGGCCAAATTACTCGCACACTTTATCCGTAAAGAACAGTCGGCCGAAGAATTTTACGATATGTTCGAAGGTCAATATTCAGATGGATTTAATCCAGATACAGATTTAGCTCGACTAGGTGTGGTGAATCAGACAACTATGCTGGCCACCGACACCCAAGAAATTGTCGAATATTTACGTGAAGTTATCATTGATCACTATCAATTGAGCCCTGATCAAGTAACCCAACATTTCGCTGATACCCGCGATACTTTATGTTACGCCACCAATGATAATCAAAGCGCGACATACGGTTTACTGCAAATTGAGGCAGATTTCGCACTCGTTGCCGGCGGGTATAATTCATCGAATACAGCCCATTTGGTGGATTTGTGCGCTGAAAAATTACCCACGTATTTTATTAAATCTGCGGACCAATTAGTCTCTCGGAATGATATCGTTCATTTTAATAACCGAAAGAAAGACGAAATTGCATCGACTGATTACATCCCAGCAAAAGATAAGGTGGTTGTTCTATTAACGTGTGGCGCCTCATGTCCAGATGCGGTCATTGAAGAAATCTTGCGCAAGTTGGTATCATTTTTTCCTGATTCAACCTCGCCAGATGACGTGGTTCAAGCCTGGGAGGAGACGTTAATAGGTAGCTAAAATCTTATTCACCGCGGGCAAATAGCCTTCTCCGAATAAATTCACATGGACCATTAACGGATATAAGTTATATAGCGGGATGCGCGCGTGAAAGCCTTTTTCGATTGGGAAAGTTGCATTATACGCTTCATAAAATGCTGGATCAAATCCACCAAACATCGTTGTAAATGCTATTTCTGCTTCACGCAAGCCATAATAGCAGCATGGGTCAACTAGCGTAATAAGGCCTTCTTCGTTGACCATCGCATTTCCCGACCATAAATCGCCATGAATTAAGGCAGGTGCCTCATGTGGCAATAAGTCTGGCAGTCGCTCGTACAAGGTTTCAAATTTGTCGGCTAGTTCCTGCGTAATTTTCCGGTCATACAAAGCGCGTTCCACTTGTTTTTTCAAGCGGTTTTCGATGAAAAAGGTGACGCCATCTTGCATCCATGAATTCTCTTGTGTAGCCGCCCCAATAAAATTAGTATAGGCTAATCCATGTCCTAGCGGGTTCGAATGCTGATGCAGTTGCGCGAGCTTTCCGCCAAAATCATGCCAATAATTCGCATGCTTTTCCGCCGAATCGATGCACTCCATCATCAAATACTCCTTTTCATCGAGTTGGCCTACCCCCAATACCCTAGGAACTTGAATGGCTCCAGTAGCATGAATGGTTTGCAGGTTTTTTGCCTCTGCCTCAAATAATCCTTGATGATCTCCTTGCGTCCATTTGATAAAATATTCCGTGTTTTTAACGCGCAGACGGACTGCTAAATTGAAATTTCCCCCATAGAAAAATTGAAAGTCATCGATGTTTGCCGACTCCCCGGTGTGTTTGCTCAAAATTTGGGCAATAAACTGATATTGTTCTTGGGATTGTTGTGACATAGAATTAGAATCAAGGACAAAGCTATAAATTATTTTTGGGCTGTGCAGGTTTTTTGAATAGAGGTACCGTGCTGCATGGCTCCCCGTAAAAGACACTTTTAGCCACAGGTTGTAATTTTTGCATCAACGCCACATAGGCTTCTGTGGGCACCGCCTCCTTGGAACAGCCCTTAATCACAATGCGAGCACCTGCATATTCGCTTGCATTGATTGACGCTATTTGGGATAAATACAAGGTTTTTTCCAATTCAGCGCGATCGCCAAAGACGACTAACTTCGCCACAGGACTTAGGTAGGTAGCGGCCAACATATACGCCCAAGTGGGGATGATGGCATCTACAGAACATCCAATGGCGACGTATTTGTCTTGGTATGCCGACCAGTCATGCGCGGCTAAAAATTCGCGATAATCTTTTTCCTTTAATGCTAAACCCATAAAAAGGCGCGGCGCTAAATCGAAAAAAATGCGTTCGCCTGGCACGCGCATGGTTTCTAAGTCCAATTGAATTAAGCCACTTTGATTGACCCGATTAATGATAGGTTCTTCCATGTTAGCTGTTTTTGGGTTTTGGTTTTGTCCCCATAAACTCTTTCAAGTAGTTGGGTTCAATGGTAATGAGTGGCGCAAATAAGTTCTTTTGAAATCGATCATACGCGAGTTCGCCCATATTTTTTGCTTCCGGATAGGGATGCATGTCCGAAAATTCAATTTGATCATGCAGGCACGTTTCTTTCCATTTCAACGCGCCATTTCCGAATGCAATGATTTTTTGATCGATTGCTTGAAACGTATCAGGCTCCAAAATAAGTGCTTGCGTTTCCAAAACAGTCGTTTCATGTTGCGGATCAAAAATCGCCGTATATACTTCCATCCGGCGCGCATCGATCATCGGCGCTAAAAGGGCATCTTTTCGTGACATACCCCATGCAGCCGCCATAATTTCTAAGGTATTTAGAGCAATTAAAGGCAGGTCTAAGCCAAAGCACAACCCCTTAGCTGTTGCCAATCCAATGCGCAAACCGGTGTAGGAGCCTGGGCCGTTTGAGATAGCGATGGCCGACAAATCCTTCGCTTGTATGTTAACTTCCGCAAGGGCTTGTTCGATCAGTCTGGTTAGTTTTTTGCCATGAACGCCTTCTTCCTGAGATTCGCACGTAGCACACAATTGGCCGTTGTTGTGAATGGCAACGGAGCAAAGAGGTGTGGCAGTATCGATGGAGAGAATGAAAGGCATGGGTTTATTTCAATGTCAAAATGGATTGATAGCTAGCGGTTTTTTGCAGTAATTGAATGCCTGCTTGGATGGCAGAATCATGTACATTTGCCCATTGATTAACTCCTTTTTGCAAGTAGAAATGTAGGACAATTTCTTGGTTGAGTTGCTGCAATAACTCTGACTTGTTTGCTTGAATTTCTTGATGCAAAGCTTGTTTTTCATCTGACTTTGCAGCCATTAATGTCTGGTGCAAAGAGGCATAGGCTGGGTCTTTTTCAGTTGCGACCATTAGGGCTTTGACTTGCGATTGAATGGGACTTTCAAATTGGAAATTAGATTCCACCAACCACCTTTCAAAGTCGGCCAAATCCGATTCGCTGAGTTGGAATTCCGCTGCCGACTTAATCACCGGATTTTTTATTCGGTAATTCAACGCATAAAGATAAAGTTTGTATTGCTTCAGCAGGGAATTAATAAAGTGGCCATTTGGTGATTTTGGTAATATTTGGTCGGGCGTAATGCCACCGCCATCGACAACCTTGCGACCATTTTTGGTTAAAAACGTTCGGTTTGTTGAGTCTGCATGAACAATGGCCGAACCATTTTTATACTGAACGGCTTGGATAC
>CANHKE010000094.1 GCA_947461155.1 Cytophagaceae bacterium
ATATCGAACGCTGGAAAGAGCAGTATTTGTACACTTTTATAGGTACGACCACCCAGGCGAATCCGGATGTCAATGGATCCGTTCAGTTTATTAGCAAAGCAGGTTCAAAAGAATTGTTACACGGGTTAAATCGACCAATCGAATTGAAGGCGATCGATTTAGACGGAGATGGCCAAGAAGAATTAATCTCAAGCGAATTTGGATTTATGGAGGGGGGGATGTCTGTGTGGAAGCAACAGGGGGGCTCTTGGACGAAAAAGGTACTAAATCCGCAAACAGGAGCCACACATGTGGATGTTCGGGATTTTGATGGAGATGGCCGGCCGGACATTGTTGCTTTGTTTGCTCAAGGCGACGAGCGAATCATGCTTTATACGAATAAAGGAGCTTTGAATTTTGACGAATCACGACTGTTGCGTTTCCCATCTATTTATGGTACGAGTTCATTCGATATGGGCGATGTGGATGGCGATGGCGATGTAGATATTGTTTGCACGGCTGGAGATAATGCAGATTTTTCTACGATTTTGAAGCCTTATCATGGGGTTTATGTATATGCCAACCAGGGTAAGATGACATTTAAGCAACAAGCGTTTTATCCGCAAAATGGGGCAACGAAGGTGATGCTCGCCGATATAGACGCGGATGGAGATCAAGATATGTTGTCGATTGCGTTATTTCCTGATGTCGAGAAACGGCCTTCCGAAGGTTTGATGTACTTGAACAATTTGGGTAAAACATTTGAATTACAGACTATTCCGGTAAATCATCTGGGCCGCTGGTCTGTGATGGATATAGCGGATATCGAAGGGGATGGTGATTTGGATGTGGTTTTGGGTAGCCATGCGGTTGCGAAGTTCCCGGCCGGCGGATTTGATCCTGCTTGGAAAAATTCCAAAGGGATTTTAATCTTGCGAAATAAAAGAAAATGAGGTACAGGCTTTTAGTTGTGTTGTTGATGATTTCTTGCGCCGCATTCGGTCAAAAAAGAGGTTATTTTATTTTTTCTGGAACCATTCAGGATATCGAAACCAAAGCTCCTCTGGAAGGAGCTTCCGTGTTATTTTCAGGTTTGTCCATCGGCGCGCGAACCGATTCGTCCGGTCATTTTTCAGTGACGTTACCCGCGCGAAGCTATCAAATGGTCTTTCGAAGTTTGGGGTATAAGTTTAAGACGGGTCGGATTGATCTGAAAGAAAATGCCAGCATGACGGTGTCCTTGGAAAAGGCAGAACAGATTTTGGATGAGGTGGTTATTTCAGCGGAGAAGTCGGATGCGAATGTCAACCGCACCATCATGGGTGTGGAAAAGATGTCCAGCAAGACCTTGAAAAAGCTGCCAAATTTAATGGGTGAGGCCGATGTGATTCGGAGTATTATGTTGTTGCCAGGGGTGTCGACGGTCGGTGAGGGGGCCTCCGGATTTAACGTGCGTGGTGGAAATGTGGATCAAAACTTGGTGTTGTTGGATGGGGTGCCTTTGTTTAACACGTCCCATTTGTTTGGTTTTTTTACGGGGTTTAATGCCGACATGGTTCAAGATTTGAGTTTGTACAAAGGCGGAATTCCGAGTATGTATGGCGGTCGGGCATCTTCCGTGTTAGATGTGCGTGTGAAAGAAGGTAATTTTGAGAAGTGGGGAATTCAAGGGGGTGTCGGCCCGATATCCAGTCGTTTATTGATAGACGGTCCATTGGTCAAAGGGAAGACTTCATTGATACTTGGTGCACGTGGATCCGTGTCTGATTTCTATTTGGGTTATTTCCCCAATCCAGCTTTAAAGAAAAGTAAGGCAGATTTCTATGATGTTAATTTTAAGTTGACACATAAACTGAATGAAAACCAACGCATCTCGCTATCTGGTTATGTCAGTCATGATGGCTTTAAATTTGCTTCGGATACTTTGTATTCATGGCAGACGCAGTCGCTTAGTTTCAAGCATAATGCGTTGTGGGGTAAATTAGCCCATAATTTCACCGCCTTTGTGAGTGATTATCAATATGGGATTGAAGGGATGAAAGCGGGCTTGGAGTTTGATTGGAAACCATCCATTAATCAGCGGACGATTCGGGAAGACTTGAGTTTGGATTTAAAAGGAAAAGGGAGAATTGATTTTGGTGCTGAGTTAAATCAATATAAAAATGATGCGGGTACATTTAGGCCTACCTCGACGAAGTCGGCAGTAAACGAATTTCCGATGCAGGTGGAAAACTCGCGGGAGATGGGGATTTATGCGGGACATAGTTTGCCCATAGGCAAGCGGATTAGCTTGGATTATGGTTTGCGGTACGCCTATTTTCAGTTGCTAGGTCCTTTGCAGACCTTTCAATATAAACCGGGCACTCCACGGACCCTGAATTCCATTTCGGATACATTGAATCATGGCGTGGGGGATGTGATTCAGTCCTACGGTGGATTTGAGCCTCGATTGTCGGTGGCGGTCAAATTAGACTCGAGTACCTCGGTGAAGTTTGGGTTTAATCGGATGCAGCAGTTTATGCATTTGTTATCGAATACGATGGCGATTTCGCCGGTGGATATTTGGAAAAATTCAAATGCTTATTTGCCACAACAAGTGGCGGATCAGTTTTCATTGGGTGTGTTTAAGAATTTCACCAATGCGCAAAATGCTGTTTTTGAGGCGTCTGCTGAGTTCTATTACAAGAAATTATCGAATGTGATCGATTACGTGGATGGTGCGGCATTGTATTTGAACCCGACGGTTGAAACGGAATTAGTGGTGGGTAAAGGGCGGGCCTATGGGGCTGAGTTTTTCTTGAAGAAAGCCCGCGGGTTGCGGTTGACCGGTTGGGTTTCGTATACGTATGCGCGTTCGTTCCGACAAGCCGAAGCGACGGATGGTCAATTGGGCGCCAATTTTGGGAAGGAATTTCCGGCGAATTTTGACATGCCACATAATTTCAAATTTGTGTTGAATAATCGATTGACGAAACGGATTTCGTTTAATTCGAATTTTACGTTTACGTCGGGCCGACCGATTACCTATCCAAACGGTCGGTATAAGATTTATTCCTATAACGATTTATACGATTATGGATATGCGAATGGCATTTTCCCGCGTCCGGGTTTGACGCCCACGACCTATCGGTATGGTGGTTCGAATAATACCTATTTGACAAGCACAACGATTCAGCCCTTATTAGATGGGTATTCGAGTCCAAGTTTTACATTGCGAAATCAGGAGCGCATTCCGTTTTACATGCGTTTGGATATTGGATTTACGATTGAACCGAAGGAAGGAAAACGCTGGCAGGGTAGTTGGAATTTTTCCGTGTACAATATTTTAGCGCGTCAAAACGCCTATTCGATCTTTTTCAGATCATCTACGGGCTTGATTAATCAAGCTCGAACGTATCAATTATCCGTGTTGGGAGCTGCGATTCCATCCGTCACCTATAATTTCAAATTTTAATGAGAAGGATATTGGCATTTGTGGGGTTGTTGGGTTTGCTCTCATGCGAAACGGAAATAACGGATTTCAAGACAGAAAACTTGAGTGATGCGATTGTGGTGTATGGTGAAATGTCAAATTTGGCGGGCCCGTATACTGTTCGATTGAATTATACTTCCGGGTATTCACCATTTGATCCCACGCAGTTTCAGGGTCAGTCGATTCCGGGAGCGGATGTACGCATTGTGGATGCGTCTGGCGCAGCGATTGCGTTAAAGGAAATTCAAAAAGGGATGTATCAAACCCCGGCGTCGTTCGTGGGGAAATTGGGTAACAAATACCAATTGAAAATTATGACCAAAGAAGGGCTTGATATTGCCTCGAATTGGCAAGAGCTTTCTGCCCCTGTTGAATTAAAAACCTTGGCTTCAACGTATGTCAATGCGGCAAAAGTGGAGGATATGCATTTTGAGATGCAGTCAAGCCTACAAGATTCCCGCGGGTCGGATGATTATTATTTTGTCAAAAGACAGGATTTTATTCAATTTTTAACGACTTGCCCGACGCCACCACCGCCACCGCAAGCCGTGCCCATTTGTTATAGTAAGTGTTGGCAAGCCGTTCAAAACACCCAACCTATATTATTGGACGATGCGTTTTTGGATGGTCGGGAAATCAAATTGCCATTGGAGTCGATACCCTATGATGATTTTACAGAGTGGTTTGTGCAGCTGGAGGTCTATCACGTGGATAAATTAACGCATCAATATTGGAAGCGTCAAGAAGATCAGCGTAAGTTAGGCGGCGGAATTTTCGACAAAGTTCCTGCTCAAATTATTGGTAATTTGACTTGCTTGAATAATCCGGATCGCCAGGTACTTGGTTATTTTATGGTGGCGGGAAAGACGAAAAAGCGTGTGTTGGTTGATCGCTATAATGGGATTCCGGCCGCTTCGTATCAGAAGTTGGTGAGTTTCGTTGATTTTAAAAATTTGCGCTACGAAGATTCGCCTTTGTGGGACTGCCGCATGGCGGCCTGGATACCGTATAATGTGGGGTTAACATTACCAGTTTACTGATTTTTAATCATCTTTTTTCTCAGCGCAACTCCTTACCTTTGGCAATCCTCCCAGGTTTGCCAAAGGTAGGGGGAAAGTAGTATGCTTGCATAATAGTTTTTTTCTCTGCAAATTTGTTTCCATCTAAACCGAACAAGTTATGCCGAGAGAATACGATCGCCGAAACCTCGATTTCATCTTAAAAGAGGTATTCCAATATGGTAACTTATGTAACTATCCACGTTACGCAGACTATACCCCAGACATGTTCGACATGATTCTGGATTCATCCGAACAAATCGCCGAGCGTCACTTGCGCCCCCATTTCGTGGACGCGGATCGCAAACAAGCAGAACTGGTAAACGGAACCGTTCAGGTCCATCATTCCGTAGAAGCCTATGTCAAAGAAATGGGTGAATCCGGCATGATTGGTGCGACATTTTCATATGAGAAAGGGGGCCAGCAACTCCCATCGATTGTCGGCGGAGCCCACGAATTCATTCGCGGAGCGGCGAATAATTCCATTGTAATGTTCACTGGTTTGAGTAATGGAGCGGCACACTTAATTGCAAGTTTTGGTTCTGAGGAATTGAAACAGGCCTATGTGCCCAACATGCTTTCGGGTAAATGGACGGGGACGATGTGTTTGACCGAACCGCAAGCGGGTAGTTCCTTGAACGATGTAACTACCTCCGCGAAAGATCTTGGAAATGGATCTTACGCGATCAAAGGCCAAAAAATATTCATCTCAGGTGGCGACAACCATTTTTCTGAAAACATAATTCACCTGGTATTAGCCCGACTTGATGGGGCTCCTAAAGGCACCAAAGGAATTTCGTTGTTTGTGGTTCCGAAGCGCCGACAAGAAAACGGACAATGGGTTTCGAACGAAGTTTTGTCGATGGGCTTATACCACAAAATGGGTCAAAAAGCCACCCCAGCATTGCATTTGTCCTTCGGCGACAAAGGGGATTCCATTGGGTATTTAGTCGGCGAGCCAAACAAAGGCCTCTCCTACATGTTCCAAATGATGAACGAAGCCCGCCTCGGTGTGGGTATGGGCGGAGCCTACATTGCCTCAGCGGCCTATCACTTTTCGAAACAATATGCGTCTGAACGTAGTCAAGGGAGGAAGCTGACCAACAAAGATCCGGAAACTCCACCGACGCTCATTCAGAATCATCCGGATGTGCAACGCATGTTGTATTATCAGAAATCAATTGTAGAAGGAGCGATGGGCCTACTTTTCCAATGTTTCCTTTGGGAAGATTTATCCAAATTTTTGGAAGGGGAGGAAAAATTAGAAGCCCAAATTCTCTTAGATTTGATGACACCTGTGGCAAAAACCTATCCGGCAGAAATGGGTACTTTAGCCGTCAACCAAGGCCTTCAGGTACTTGGCGGGTACGGGTATACCGAAGACTTTCCATTAGAACAAATGGCGCGCGACGTTCGGATTATGTCCATCTATGAAGGGACAACAGGTATTCATGGCCTGACTTTATTAGGCCGTGGTATTCCAAGTGCGCAAGGAAAAGCGGTACAGGCATTGGTGAAACTGATTCAGGCAGATATTCAAATCGGTTTGTCGCAAGAAAAAACGAAACCCTACGCGGAGATGTTGGCCAATGAA
>CANHKE010000095.1 GCA_947461155.1 Cytophagaceae bacterium
AATAGAAGTTATTACAGGTGCAATCAATAAGCTTTCCGCTCTGCTCGCTTGGCTCGCTCCTAAGGCCATTAGTGAAAAAGTAGCCAAAGGAATTTATGAGTAAATGCAAGGCTTAGTCATTAGCCTTACATTTAACGCATAATGGAAATTAATCTATTTTTCAGCTCGCCAGCTGCTTCTATCCGGATCAGGTAATTGCCATTTGCAATATGCCTAGGCAGTCGCAATCGGTTTCGATTTTTTGAATTCCCTAGTTCCCAACGATGGACCAAATGCCCTTGAAAGTCTACTAGCTCAATTTGACTTGTTACCGCATCTGCCAAAATTTCAAGCGTCACTTCATCTGTGTTTGTTGGATTCGGGTAAATGGACAAACCATCTAATTCCATCGGGAAACTAAACCCTTGAGATCGGAATTCAGAAACACATCGAATATCCATTTCTCCACTGAGCTTGTACGTTTTTTCCGCCCGCGCTGCATAAATGCCAGGCTCCTTCATTTTTATCTGAGCGGTAGAATCAGATAATCGACCTTCATTCATTTTCCAAGTATACTGATCAGGTTTGTCACTGACACTTCGCGCACGGATAAAATAGGTCCCCACTTGATCAAGCAATGGTTTACTCGGATTTGGTTGCGCCAACAGGCTTAAAGGTTTGCTGGCTGCGGACCAACACCCAAATTCGTTTTGCGTTTTGACTGAAATGGATGCCGAATTTTTCACTACTAAACTGTCACCTTCACCCCCTACATTCCAAATGTAGCCGAAGGCTGGTGTTGCCAAAACCGTAACCTGGCCGCCCTGACAAAACTGTTTATTAGGACGGGCATAAATGGATGGCTGCGGTTCTACCGGAAAATGAAATGTGCGAATGGTGGCGCTCCATGCCGACCAGCACCCGTTCGGATCCCTGATTTTCACACGCGTGCTCTCAGGTACTTTGCAGTAACGTATTTGGGTACTGTCACCTGTATTCCATGCATATTTCGAAGCGGAGGTGTTTACCTGAAGCTGCGTGGAGTCACCTAGGCAAAATCCGGCCTCTCGGTAGGTTAGTATGGTAGGCGCCAACGGCACCGGCAAAATGAGTAAGGTTTTTGGGTTACTGGCTGCTGACCAACAAACCCCGTCGGTTGATGCTTGGGCAGAAAAGGAATAGGAGCCCGATTGCGGGCCAATAAATTTTTTGTTGGCAGGTGCATTTGTGATCCATCTAACATAGCTTGAATTTGTTTCGATTTGAATGGTATCTCCTAGGCATATTTGTTGCGCCGACAATGTAACTTGAGGAGGGGCGGGCCGTTCGTGGACTTCGATGTACATGCCGTCGCCTCGGTGGATGCACCCATTTTTGCGAACGACGGGTTGGTAAAACCCACCGGGTAATTGACCTGAAATACTAAGCTTATCCGATATCAGATGGCCATTTAATTCCCAACCGATAATCTCAATGTAGGGCGGTAAAACGGCGTGCAATTTAATTTCGTCGTCGCTACAGGCAAAATTGGCATAATTGGTTTCAATCAAAATTTCAGGTTTACGCATTTCCGGTAGCGTGACTTGGATGACCGGTACAGCTGTACCGGGACACCTAATTTGAATATATGCTTCGGCCGTTGCTGGGATAGCTACGGATTCGCCTTGTCCGAGTAATTTTTCCGGTCCATATTGATTGAAAATTTGAGGTGTATTTGGACAGCCCATGACGGTCAATTGATAGCTACCGCGGCCACAATTGGGAGAGAGGCTGTATGTCATAATAGGAAGTGGCGCTGTTATAAGCGTTGGTTCTTCCGGAGCAGGTGGAGCCACGCTACTCGAATCTACTGGAGGAGGTGGTGGAGATGGAGGAAGTGTTAATTCACCGCATTCACGGTTCGACTTGACACGCACTTGAATAGCTGTTCGAGGACTTTCGCAGTTATTGATGGATTGGCTAACAAAGCGTGTGGTGGTGGATTCAGGGGCTTGTCCACTTACCGTAATTTGCGTAGCCGTAGAAACCGACGTTGTCGCTTGTGCACTTACGTACCAAATGTTGTTCGTTCCGCCAGATGCTTTAAAGGTAATGGGCAAATTCGGGCAAATGGATTCGGGTGTTCCTGCATTCACAGGGGCAATGGGTTGGTTAAATGCTTGTGCGCTCGTGCCGCGCGAAGGTAAGCTTTCGCACCCCAATTTTAAACA
Organism: Cytophagaceae bacterium; assembly: GCA_947461155.1. Taxonomy (GTDB): domain Bacteria; phylum Bacteroidota; class Bacteroidia; order Cytophagales; family Spirosomataceae; genus Aquirufa. Next base: position 2,190 of record CANHKE010000095.1, read on the forward strand.
GGTCGCTGTATAGATATGCGGATTTAAGTCGGCCAAAGTAACCATCGCCTTTGCCCCTTGCGACATCGGATTCCCGTCGCGGTCGTACCATTGCGTGGTGTAAGGAGAACAACCATTCGAATTTAGCGTGATAGCGCGGTCCTTACACCCTTTATACAAGCTGGCGGGATGTACGGGAATCGGACTTGTTTTGACCTGAAGAATCACGTCATTGGAACTTCGCGGGCAAGTGGCTACCTGATTTTGATTCGTCAAAGATCCTTCATTATCGTTGTTTGGACTAATCGCGAAATTCATGCGAATTTTATAGCGGTATCCATCCATACCTGCCGCGACTTGTTTGAGGATTAGATTGGGCGTTTGGGTTCCCGCGTAGGTTGTGTTATCCACCAAATCCTCAAACGGTGCATTATTGACAGATAATGTCCATTGAAAATTAGTTGCCTGATTGACCGTCGGGATTTGAGCCTCCATACGCCCGTCTCCCCGTTCGCAAATTTGGGGATTAATGATCGTAGCAATCGTATGGAGCGTGATGGTGGCTGGTTCGGAGGTGACTGAACAAGCCGATGCATTCAACTTCACCCGGTATTGCGTTCCGCTTGGATGCAGGGTTCCGCCGCTCGGGTAGATTTGGTAGCTCGCTTGTGTCGCACCGGTTATTGGCGCGAATGCGGCATCTTGTGGACGTTTCTTTTCCCATTGAAATTGCGTCGCATCGCTTGTGACAATCATGCGGATGGAATTGGTTTCGCAGTCCGATTGGCTAAGGGGTTGCTGGGTTATCACCGGACACTGTGCGTTCACAAATAGGGGTAGAACTAGAAGGATCAACGTTTTCATCAGGACATTTTTAACTCCCGCAAGGTATGTCGGCCCCTAAAAAATCAACATTCACAAATGGAATAGCGAATCAGTTTATCAACTTCTTGGCATAAAAAAGCCAGCCCCAGATGAACGGAGGCTGGCTCATAAATCAAGTAGTTTATCTTAGATATCGCAGATTTTGACTGCCTGCTCTAACGACGCCATTTTGTCGGCGCGCGCCGGAATAAATTCCTGGCCAATATAACCTTTGTATCCAGTATCGTAAATCGCTCGTATGATTGCCGCATAATTCAATTCTTGCGTGTCATCGATTTCATTACGTCCAGGAACACCACCTGTATGGTAGTGGGAGATATACTGATGGTATTTTTTAATCGTTGCAATTACGTCCCCTTCCATGATTTGCATGTGGTAGATGTCGTAAAGTAATTTGAATTTATCAGATCCCACCATCTCGCAAAGCGCCGCACCCCATTCGGTCGTGTCCGCTTGGTAATCTTTGTGGTTTACTTTGGAGTTTAATAGTTCCATCGAAATCGTTACATCGTAACGCTCTGCGGTCTTCATCACGCGCTGCAATCCTTTTTTGCAATTGATCAAACCATCTTCATCACTCAAGCCATCGCGGTTACCCGAGAAAGCGATGATGTTTTTTACGCCGGCTTTGGCCGCTTTGGGGATGATGTCTTCGTAAAAGCCAACCAGCCCATCGTGGTTTTTGACCCGATTAAAGAAGTTGGGGATATTCATGCCCGCCGGGTATTTGCCCCAACCGATGGCCGCAGTCATGTCGTATTTTTTCAAAATATCCCACTCTTCTGGGCCAGTAAGTTCGATGGACGATAAGCCAATTTTTTTGGCATTCACGATCAATTCCTCAAATGGAATTTTGTCGTAGCACCAGCGACAAGCCGAATGCTGCACTTTACCTTTCAGGTCTGCACCCACAGCCAGGTCCGCTTTCTTAAAACGTTCCTCCATGGATGAACCGAATAATCCTAATCCAGCTAATCCAGCTGAATTTTTCAGGATTTCTCTCCGACTCAAATTGTTTTTCATAGTGTGTTTTTAATAGGTTTTAATTGAAATTTGAAAGGATACTTGCCGTTTGAAAGGCGATCTTTTCATTGTATGCACGTGTTATTTTTTTGTATCGAAATAGGTCGATAATCGTACCAATCAACAGAAATCCACCCGTGAAAAAATAGAGCAATCCTAATCCGATGCGATCGGTAATCAACCGTTGTAAACCGGCAAAACCGACAAAGCCAACCAACGTACAGACGAGTATTAAGATCGGATCCCGGCGTTTGCTCAAGTAAATCGACAAGAATTGGGATTGTCGGTCCTCCGACATCCCCTGCAAAATGGGCGCTAGGCCATTGGCTTCTGCCAAATCTAAACTAGCCAATAGCGGTAAGACCTTTGCGTTCATTAATGAAAAATAATTTTCAAGGTGTTAGTTACGAAAATTTCACTTAGCTCAAAAATGAAACCTGGGAAAATTCCCATCGCAATGCTCAGGATGCCTAAGCCAAATAAACTGATGAGTTCCAATCGGTTCAAATCAGGCAATTCCCACGCTGCATCCCGTACAAAATAAGTCCCTAAATAGATTTTTTGGAAGGTCCAAAGCAAATATCCCGCTCCCAATAAAATACCTAAGGCACCCAATATGGCATAAATAGGCGTCAAATGCGTGCTTGTAAACGCCCCCATCAAACTGAAAAATTCACCGATAAATCCAGAGAATCCAGGCAATCCCAATGAAGCAAATACCGCGATTCCCGATGCCGCGGTAAACAAAGGCATCTTGGTGGCTAAGCCTGAAAAATTGTCGATTTGTCGATCGCCTGTTCGGCTGTATAACACACCGACCACTAAGAAAAGTAAGGCGGATAAAACGCCATGCGACAACAATTGGAAGATTGCGCCTTGCCAGCCTTCCGGCGTAAAAGAGGCAATTCCGAGCAACACAAATCCCATGTGGGATACGGATGAATAGGCCACTAATTTCTTTAAATCCGTCATCGCCAAGGCATTGTAGGCCCCATAAATAATGGACAAAACGCCGAGTCCAGCCATGATGGGCGCGGCTTGAATCGCTTCCGCCGGGAAGAATGGAATCGCCATACGCAACCAGCCGTAGGCACCGATTTTCAATAGGACGCCCGCCAATAAAACCGAAATAGGCGTGGGCGCTTCCACGTGGGCATCGGGCAACCAGGTATGCAATGGTACAAGTGGTAATTTAATGGCAAAGCCGATAAACAATAACCAGAAACCCCAAGCGCGGCCTGACAATCCACCCAATAAAAATCCGGATTGTGGGCTGAAGATGTTATTGGGTTGGCAATTAAACGGATCACTTAACGCCTGCAAATCAAAACTGTGCACGATTTGGTTTGGCGCCAGTTCATGAGCAGCTAAAGCCGTTTGCATCGACTGCAATGCGTCTAAGTTAAAGGATTCATTCGTGCCTATTTTTTGTAACGCCAATGCCGTTTCGTAGGGATCCATATAAGCCAATGAAATGCCAAGCATGACGATCAAGATAAATAAAGATCCCACCAGGGTATAAATGAAGAATTTCAAAGACGCATAATTCCTGCGCGGCCCTCCCCAGATCCCGATTAAAAAGTACATGGGTAGCAACATGAATTCGAAAAAGACGTAGAACAGAAACATGTCGCGTGCGACAAAACAGCCCATGAGGGATGCATTGAGCAGCAAAACGAGTGCGTAATAGGCTTCTGTTTTGGTATGGATGTCGCGGGAATTCCAAAGTGCTACAAAACTAATTAAACCTGTTAACAGGATTAACCCCAAACTCAAGCCGTCTATGCCTACCGCATAATTGGACACGAATTGACCTAAACTTCCCAAATTCAAATGAATCCAGCGATGCGTTTCAATTTGCTGGAAACCTACCTGGGAGGGGTCAAAAATGAGGGCGATTTTGGCTAGCATGAGGAGCTGGATGCCAACAACCCCAAGGGCCAACAAGCGCGTGTATTTGGCGCCTAATTTCCCGAACCCTGCAAGAAGCGAGGCGAGTAAAGGCAAAAGAATGATGA
>CANHKE010000096.1 GCA_947461155.1 Cytophagaceae bacterium
AGGCCGCGGCACGGACCACATTGACATGGCGAAAATCAATGCGACCTACGGCTATACGTTGGATGGCGAAAAGCGTGGTCATTTAGAAAATGAAACTTTTTCGGCAGACGGATTTACGGTTCACATAACAGGCATTTCGCAACACCCGGGATTTGCCAAAGATCGCATGGAAAGTGCCTTGAAAATCGCTGCAGAAATAATCGCTACTTTACCAAAAGATACCTTGAGTCCAGAAACGACGGAAGGAAAAGAAGGATTTATACACCCAACCGACATCCAAGGTTCAGTTGAAAAAGCGCGAATTGATTTCATTTTACGCGATTTTGACACGGCTAAATTGTCCGAATACGGGGAAATAATCCAGTCGATAAGTCAAAAAGTCCTAGCAAACTACCCAAACGCTTCAGCAACTTTCAAACAACAAGAGCAATACCGCAACATGTTTGAGATTTTGAAAGATCATCCACAATGCATGGAATATGCCATGGAAGCGATGGAATTAGCTGGTTTGAAACCTGAAACCTGTTCGATACGAGGTGGGACCGACGGTTCTCGATTAACCTTCATGGGACTCCCCTGCCCGAATATCTTTGCCGGCGAACACGCGTTTCACAGCAAGCAAGAATGGGTTTCCGTGCAGGATATGCAGAAGGCGACGGAGACGGTAATTTATTTGGCAGGCATATATGCAAGACAAATAGACGCTGGACTTTAGACGTTAGACGTTAGACGTTAGACTTTAGACATTGGAAAATGTAGAGACGCGATACCTCGCGTCTACAAAAAAGAAAGACGCGAAGTATCGCGTCTCTACAAAAAAAAGACGCGAAGTATCGCGCCTCTATCAATATGCTAACGTCTAAAGTCAAACGTCTAACGTCTAATTTCTTATTCCCACTCAATCGTCGCAGGTGGTTTCGACGAAATATCATACACGACGCGATTCACCCCTTTGACCTTATTAATAATCTCATTGGAAATACGGCCTAAGAACTCGTAAGGAAGATGACACCAGTCGGCCGTCATCCCATCCACACTACTCACTGCACGTAGCGCAACCACCTGCTCGTAAGTACGTTCATCGCCCATGACGCCCACAGATTGAACCGGCAAAAGGATCGCTCCCGCCTGCCAAACTTGATCGTACAATCCATCCTCCTTCAAACCATTGATAAAAATCGCATCCACCTTTTGCAAGATTTCTACTTTCTCAGGCGTGATATCACCCAAAATCCGAATGCCTAATCCCGGTCCCGGAAACGGATGACGACCCAAAATATCTTGCGGTACGCCCAAGGTCTTGCCAACTAACCTAACCTCATCTTTAAATAAGGCTTCTAACGGCTCCACCACCTTCAATTTCATGAAGTCCGGCAAACCACCCACATTGTGGTGCGATTTGATCGTGGCACTTGGTCCTTTTAAAGACACCGACTCAATTTTATCTGGATAAATCGTGCCTTGACCTAACCAAGCTACACCTTCAATTAAATGCGCCTCATGGTCAAACACTTCAATAAACGTTTTGCCAATCGCCTTCCGCTTATCCTCCGGATCCTTCAATCCTTTTAACGCATCATAGAACAATTGCTTCGTATTCACCCCCTTCACATTCAATCCTAACTCGGTATACGATTCCAATACTTGCTCAAACTCATCTTTGCGCAATAATCCATTGTCCACAAAAATGCAATACAAATTCTTGCCAATTGCCCGATGCAATAATACGGCCGCCACCGAACTATCTACGCCACCTGAAAGACCTAAAACAACTTTGTCATTGCCTAATTTGGCCTTTAATTCAGCCACCGTACGATCCACAAAGGAATCAGACGTCCATGTCTGTGCACATCCGCAAATGTTAACCACAAAGTTTTTGATCAATGCACCACCCTCTAAGGAGTGCGTTACCTCTGGATGAAATTGAATCGCATATATCGGCTTAGTCACGTGCGCAAATGCCGCCACGCGAACCGATTCCGTCGAACCAATCACCTCATACTCAGCTGGCAATTCCATAATGGTATCTCCATGGGACATCCAAACTTGGGAATTCTCGGATAAACCCGCCAACAAAGGACTTGATTTAACCGTGGTCATGTGCGCCCGACCATACTCGCGATGATCCGAAGCCTCCACAGAACCACCACCTAAATACGCTAACAACTGCGCACCGTAGCAAATACCCAAAATAGGCCGATCACCAAATTGCTCCAAATTTACCCGCGGCGAATCCGCCTCACGAACCGAACATGGACTACCCGACAAAATAATTCCTTTGACCGAATCATCTAATTCAGGAATATGATTAAAAGGATGGATTTCACAATATACTTGAGTCTCCCGAATTCGACGCGCAATCAATTGCGTCACTTGAGAACCAAAGTCGAGAATAATAATTTTTTCCGCCATAAAGCTTTTTGCTTAAAAATAAACGGCAAAGGTCGCAATTTTCGCGTAAAATTCGGCTATCAATCGCGATAAATTACATAGCCTTTGCGCATATTTTTATAGGCATCCAATGCAGGTTGCCACGAAGCTCTGATTTCTGCTTCCGACTTCCCGGCCAACAGCTGCAAACGAATCGAATCGGTACCCGCTAATTTATCAAAAAAAGATGCTGAGGTAAAAAAGGATTCCTTACTACCCGTAGCTTGGAAAAAATGAATTAAGTATTTCAATGAAAAACCAAGTTCACGCGTATTTACGTCACGCAAATCCAAGCCATAACACAAGGTGCCTTTCAAAGGCGGATCCATCGCTCCAGGCGTAGGAATTGGCGTAAACGTGTACGAACCAGCCGCTGGATTGGGCGTTCCTAACACTTGAAACTGCGTTAGCGTGCCTCGACCCACACTAACAATCGTAGGTTCCAATAAACAAAGCGATGGATATAAACCAATCGCCTGATCATTCGGAAGATTCGGCGATGGCGCGATTGTCACAGGAACCGTATCCTGATGTTTGTAAGCGCGACAAGCAATTACTTGCAGATTGCATGTGAGGCCATTGGCCAACCACCTTTCACCGTTAATCATCCCAGCAAACTCCCCCATCGTTAACCCGTGTACGACTGGAATGGGATTCAAACCCACAAACGATGCAAATTTGCGATCCAAAACGGGACCATCCACATAATGTCCATTGGGATTAGCACGATCTAAAATCAGCAATTTGACCTTATTATCCGCACATGCTTCCATCACATAAAACAAGGTAGAACTGTATGTATAGAAACGCGCACCTACATCCTGAATATCAAAAACGACCACGTCTAATCCCTTCAAATCCTCCGGCGTAGGCTTTTTATGGTTGCCATACAACGAAATCAACGGAAGGCCTGTCTGCTTATCCACTTCATTATCGATGTGCGCACCCGCATCTGCCGTTCCGCGAAATCCATGTTCTGGCGCGAAAACACGCTTCACCGCAATACCCGCATGCAATAGGCTGTCGGCCAAATGCGTCGACCCAATGACCGAAGTGTGGTTGACCACGAGGCCCACCGACTTCCCTTTCAAAAGTGGGAAATAGCGTTTCGTTTGATAGGCGCCCGGAATCGCTTGCGCCAAAACCACCTGCATTCCCATTAAAAACAATACCACGATTAACTTGTAGTTTCGAGCCATTCCCATTTTCTTTGCGCTTCGGATTAGAATGATCAAATATCCGATAATTTTTATAAAAATAATAACCGTGAATTTCCCCCTATTCGTCGCCCGTCGGATTCGAAATACGCATGAGACTTCCTTCTCTAAAACGGTTACTTATGTAGGCATTGGCACAATCGCGCTGGGCATTTGCATTATTTTAGTTGCCTTTTCCATACTGTTCGGTTTCAAGGATGCCATCATTCAAAAGATCACCAATTTCTCCGGTGACCTGCGCATCAGCCAAATTTCCGGAAACCATTCCCTTTCGGAGTCACCCATGCAACGTAATTTGGCGTGGGAAAAGACGATCTTGAATCATCCGTACGTCGACCATCTGCAAAGTCACGTGCAAAAACCTGGTATATTAGTCGGCGATCAAGGTTTAGCCGGCGTCGTCATTAAAGGAATCGGATCCGATTTGCCTTTGGCGCAAATCCAACAAAACATCATTGCTGGAAAAGGGCAAGTCAATCAGGCACAGCGCATCGTTTTGAGTGCTGAATTAGCCAAGCAATTAAACGTAAAGCTGAATGAATCGGTGATCTTATATTTTCTGAGCCAGCCAAATCGGCCGCGCAAAGTGAAGATTCAAGGAATTTACGAGACGGGTTTAGAGGAGCTTGATAAATTGTTTGTTTTGGCCGATCGCAATTGGGTGCAACAAATGAATGGGTATACCGCGGATTCCATCGGCACGTATGAAGTCTTTTTAAAATCAAATGTCGACTTGAATATCGCGGCTAACCGTTTGACGAGCACTTTACCTCCTACCTGGAAACTCGAAACCAAAGAAGAATTATTCCCAGCCTTATTTGACTGGATGATGATGCTGGATCGCAACATCGTCATTTTCATTACCCTTCTGTTAATCGTTGCTTGCTTTAACCTCATCGCCACACTTTGGGTGTTAATCATGGAACGCATTCCGATGGTCGGCCTTTTAAAAGCCCTCGGAAGCTCTGCAGCACAAATCCGCAGCATTTTCTGGTGGAATGGCATGTTTATCCTATTGCGTGGATTACTACTTGGAAACCTAATCGCCATGGGGTTTTGTTGGCTCCAAGCCTCCTACCACCTCATCCCGCTTGACCCGGTGAATTACTACATGAACGCAGTACCGATCCACTGGGATTGGTTGACCTGGGTTTGGGTAAACCTGGGCACTTGTGCGTTAGTCAGTATCATCATTTACATTCCGACACATTTTATCAATAAAATTGATCCTCAAACTGCGATCAATTACAAAAACTAATATGCAGAAATTCGTCCTCGCTTGTCTCCTTTGTCTGGGAACCACCGTTTTTGGTCAAGGTTTTCATGTGCAAATCAATTTAAAAGATGTTCAAGAAGATCGCATAAAAGTGCAAATGCATTTCCCCCCGCAAAAGCAAAAGAGCATTCTGGTGAATTTCCCCAAAATCGTCCCAGGCACTTATGCAAATTATGACTATGGGCGTTATATTGAAAATTTTCAAGCCTTTGACCAACAAGGTAAAACCTTAGTGGTGACCAAGAAAAATGTCAATCAATATCAAATTTCGGACGCAACTAAATTAGCCTATGTCCGCTACGAAGCGAATGATACCTGGGACAGCCCTGAAATTAAAGGGGAATACATCTTTGAGCCAGCGGGCAGCAACTTCCAGAAAGACACCTTGTTTGCGTTGAATACGCATACGTTTTTAGCATATGTGAACGGGCAGGAAAAACAACGCATCAAATTACAGATAGAAAAACCGAAACACCTTTTGGGGGTTAGTTCAATCAAAAACACGACCCAAGGCGATGTAGATACCTATTTCGCAACTTCCTACCAAGATTTGGTGGACGCGCCAATCTTGTACGCGCAAGCAGATACTGCCAAAATCATGATGGGCGAAACGGAGATCATCATCTCACTTTATACCCCCAATGCCACCGTGACAGCCAAGCAAATCGCCGCAAAAGTAGAACCCCTACTCGACGCGCAACGCAAGTACCTCGGCGGCAAATTACCCGTCAAACGCTATGCGTTTTTAATCGTGCTCTCTGATAACCTGAAAGGCGGCAGTTATGGCGCGCTTGAACATGCGCAATCTTCATTTTATTACCTACCAGAAGGAAACATCGAGCAAATCAGTCAAACCGTGCGCGATGTTTGTGCCCACGAATTTTTTCACATCGTCACCCCCTTATCGATTCATTCGGAGGAAATCGGCTCATTCGACTTCAACGACCCGAAGATGTCGGAGCACCTTTGGCTCTACGAAGGATTAACCGAATACGCAGCACATCACATGCAAGCAAAATACGGATTAACTTCTTGTAAAGAGTTTTTCGTAACCGTTCAAGAAAAGAAAGAAACGATGGATATGCAGTAT
>CANHKE010000097.1 GCA_947461155.1 Cytophagaceae bacterium
CGCGCCCGCTGCAACGACTTTGGTGAGCAAATCATAATGCCTAAACCTGCCGGAATTCCCATGCATTTTTGTACGGAAGCAAACCAAACATCGGCCTCTGCCCAGGGCAAACAAATTCCTCCCATGGAGGACGTCGCGTCTACCGCGATGAGCGCATCAGCCGGGTAATCGGACCGGATAATTTCTTGGCCCGTACCATTGGAAGTTTCACTCTGTACCAAACAAATCGTGTCCACATCGGAATCGATTTGGCTGGTATTTGCTGACAGCGATTCATTTAGGTTAAATTCGACCAACTGCGTATTGGCGTTGATTTGGGCACTATATTGACCCCATTTTTTCCCAAATGCACCATTATAAACATGCGCGCATTTGTGTATGACGAGGGATTGTGCGACAATTTCCCAAGCCTCTGTGGCGGAAGAAACGAAGTAAATCGTGTAGTCGGTTGGAATTTCCCAAGAAGCGGAAATCGCTTCCATGGTTTCTTTTAGTAAATGTTCGAAACGGCTGCTTCGGTGGTTAATACTCACAATACCTTGGTCAAACGCCTCTTTGATAAAATCAAGAGCCTGAGGATACACCTTAGAAGGACCCGGGTAAAATGAAAGCATGGTTTTAAATGAAAGAATATAGACCTAATTCATATCCACGTAGGCCAAATCCAACGATCACTCCTTTGCAATTTGGACTTAAATAACTGTGTCCACGAAAAGCTTCGCGCGCATGAACATTGGAAATATGAACTTCGATTACGGGTGTTTTAATGGAAGAAACGGCATCTGCAATCGCAATGGATGTATGCGTATAGCCGCCAGCATTCAACAAAATTCCCTCGTAGGTAAACCCGACTTCATGAAGTTTGTTGATGATTGCCCCTTCTTCATTCGACTGGAAATATTCGATGTCCAATTGATTGGTGAATTTTTCACGCAAAATATCCAAATATTGATCGAATGTTTGGTGTCCGTAAATTTCAGGTTCTCGCGTCCCTAATAAATTCAAATTGGGTCCATTCAGGATGAGTATTTTTTTACGTGTCATAGTTTTCAAATTTCTCCTAAATTTACGGGATAGTTTGAATATTATGTCCATGTGGGAAAAGGAAATCCAATTGTTTGGTAATTATCTGAAAATTGAACGAGGCCTTTCTGGACATTCACATGAAGCATATTTACGGGATGTGCGCAAATTTGCGTCCTATTTAGTACCCATCACCGGTACGGATTTTCCGATCGATCAAGTCTCAGAAGATCAAATACTTGAATTTTTTAAGGTTTTACACGGATTAGGCATCGAAGCGAGTTCGCAGGCGAGGTGCCTTTCGGGTTTACGCAGTTTTTTTCAATTTTTGGAAACTGAAAATGCAAACATGGTAGACCCTACCACCCACATGAAATCTCCGCAAAAGGGTCGGCATTTACCTGACACGCTTGCGTATGATGAAATTGAATTGATCTTGCAAGCCAATGATTTAGCGACAAATGAAGGCGTTCGAAACCGAGCCATGATCGAATTATTATATAGTTCTGGGTTGCGTGTTTCCGAATTAGTGGGTTTAAAGTTAACGGATATTTACGCTGATTTAGGGCTGATTAAAGTGCGCGGGAAAGGGGATAAGGAACGTTTGGTGCCCATTGGTCGTGAGGCCTTTCATTATTTGACGCTTTATCGCGAGCAAGTTCGACCCGGTATTTCATTGAAAAAAGAAGCCCAAAATGTCCTGTTTTTAAATCGGCGCGGCGCGATGCTCAGTCGTGTGATGGTCTTTTTGATTTGTAAAGATTTAGCGGCTAAAGCCGGCATTCAAAAATCTATCAGTCCCCATACATTTCGGCATTCGTTTGCGACACACCTGATTGAAGGAGGTGCGGATTTGCGTGCAGTTCAAGAATTATTGGGGCATGAGTCGATTTTAACTACTGAAATTTATACCCATCTGGATCGGGCTTATTTAAGTCAAATGGTTCAGGATTTTCATCCCATGAATCAACCTAAAATCAGGGAATAAATGCTATTTTTGTCGCATGAATAAACGCTTGGATTATGCTTTATTGGTCAGCCTAGCTTGGAACATCTGCTTCTTTTGGTTGATCTTTAGCATCAGTTTAGATATCCCGTTTTTCGATGATTTTGATTCCATAGGTGCTTTTGTTCAGTCGATGCGATCGGCTTCTTGGGACCAGCAAATTTCCTTACTCTTCGGTCAGTATGCTGAGCATAAAATTGTGTATACCCGATTAATCGCGTGGATTGATGTGCTGATTACTGGCCAAATTCATTTTAAAGCCTTGATTTTTTGGGGTATGCTTGGATTGCTCGGAATGCAATTTGTATTTTATGGTTTGGTTAAACGCATGGGAAAGCCCTTGTATTGGTTGGTGCCCATCGCATTCGTCCTACTCAATTTTCAATATTGGGAAAATTTGGTTAGCGCGATGACCGCCTTACAAAACTTGAATTCGCCTTTTTTCGCCCTCTTATTTTGCTATTTACTTGCTTTTCGTGGGTTTTCGGTGTCGGCATACCTCGTCGCACTACTGGCCGTTTTCACTTCGGGAAATGGGTTAGTCTTACTGCCGCTTGGATTCGCATATGGTTTGATTGCGAAACGCGGTGTTAAAGAATTGGGCCTTTGGCTAGGATTTAGTCTGCTGCTTATCAGTGTGTATTTTAGCCATTACCAAGCCTTGCCGAGTGTTTTTGGCGGTCGCACCCCTATGCTGTATTCGCTCCAGCACCCCTTGTTGTTTTTGGCTAATTTGAGTTTATTTCTCACGTCGACATTTGAGGCATTTGCCTTCTCAAACTACGTTTTGAATTATGTAGTGGCTGCGTCCATCCTGATTGGTATATTCCTGTATACGCGTCGTTTCTTCGGGTCTACATCGCGGACAAACACCCAGTATTTTTTCGTGTTCGCTTTGGCTTATGTCATCGGAACCGCTGTTTTAGTCGCCTTGAATCGGGGTGGAGATCCGGCGCATATGTTTTTTAGTCGGTATCGCATCTATTCATCTTTGTTGTTTTGCCTCGTTTATATGGCATTATTGGATTGGAAGCCGATTCGTGCGACGTGGATTATTAGTTTATTTACAGGCTTTGCGCTCCTGTTTTTCACCTCGTCTTTTGTTTATTTCGCTTCTATTTTGACGCATTTTGATGAGATGAAATATGGTGCTAAAAGTTATCACTTGAATAAAAAGGCTTGGTTAGGGCTTTATCCGCCGTTTACCACATATTTTTCAAATGCCACCACCAGTAGTCGCATCAGTAGCGAATTAGCGGCTGACCAATTATATCAGGTACCTTTTTCTAATGCCAAATTGCCTTCACGAATCACGCAAGATACAGTGCGCCTCACGCGCGTGGAAAAGGAGAATTATGTGCTTTTTCGAAAAGATGATCAAGTGCTCGATTGGCAGCAAGACCAATTTGCTTTATTGGTTTCAAACAAGCAGCAGGTGCTTGTGCCATTGAAGACGCAATGGACGTCCAAGGATTTAATTAAGAAAATGCATGGAATGCCTACCTTAATTCGCGGGTTTGAAGTTCATGTGTCCAAGCATAATTTAAATCATGGGGACTATGCGGTTTATGTGTTTCCCAACGGCAAAGCTTCATATGTAGCTAAGGTGCAGATTCCCCGCGTGGCGAACGCTTATTTCCACAATTAAGCTTCGTCCGGATAGGGGATAAAGACGAAATTGGTGAATTGACCATCGACAACAAACAGACAAGCAAACTCTTCGACGTCCTTGTAATTTTGCTCAAATAATTCCCGGTTTTCCTCGGCGATTAATTTCCGCTGAATAAACTCCTCCAATAAGGACGCATGGTAATTCCATTTGTTTTCGTTCAATTCAGCGACGCCAATGAGCTTTTGGCCGATTTCAATTTCCCGTTGCGAACAAACGAAAATAGGGAAATCTGAAAATCCACGTTTTTTGATTTGGTAAGCAGCTTCCTTCAGTGAATCAGCTACTTTAATGAAATCGCTTGAAATAAGTCCCAAATATTTCCCGTTTAATTCAGGTGAATTGGGGGCATTGGATATGGCGGTATAATCTTCGATCATGGAATTAGCTTCTACTTAATAATAATAACTGAATGTCTTTAACAGCTTTTTTGAATAGCTTTCCGATATGTGCATTGGTCACATGTCCTTGATAACAATAGATACCTTTCATAAAGGATTTCCCTTGCCAAAGCATTTCTTCAACGCCGCCAGTTTTGCCGGCTTTTAAAATAAAGGATGTCAACAAATTGCTCATGGCTAAACTGGATGTTTTAGCGACAAGGGATGGGATATTCGGTACACAATAATGGGTAATGTCGTATTTCGTGAAGGTAGGTTTGCCCAAATGACTTAATTCAGATGTTTCAAAACAGCCACCTTGGTCGATGCAAACATCCATAATTAAGGTGCCAGGTTTTAACTTACTAACCATTTCCTCCGTGATGATGCAGGGCGTTACGCCTGAATCGGAGCGCAGCGCACCTACGATTAGGTGTGCTTCTTGCAGGGCATTGGGCAAATTTTCGGAATCAATCACTTGAGAAACTAAAGGGAATCCGAGTGTTTGTTTCAGGCGTTGTAACTTGTACATGTCTTTGTCGAAAACCTGAACTTGTATGCCTGCATGCCAAGCGGCACGTGCGACTTGTTCCACCACATTTCCAGATCCTAATAAAACAATACGGCATGGAGACACCCCCGTAACATTGCCTAATAAGATTCCACCCGTTTTGGCTTGGGAAAGAATTTGGCTCGCAATGGGTAAGACCATTTGCCCGGCGATTTCCGCCATGCTTTTAACAAAGGGTAGCCCGCCGCCATTATCTTCTACATATTCCAATCCTAATGCCATGATTTTTTTGGCATTTAGTTGATCAATCGTTTCTGAGCTCAATTGGTATTTAGCCGCACTCGCCACAAATGCGTGCCCGGGTTTCATGTAACCAATTTCCTTCGAACTTGGGGCATTCAGTTTTAGGACCAAGCCACATTGCCATACTTCCTGGATTTGATCCGTCACCGAAGCACCCGCTAATAAGTAATCTGAATCGCTGAAACCTGCTCGGTCTGCCGCACCGCGTTCCATGATAATTTCATGTCCATTCGCGACCAATAGCTGAACCGCTTGCGGACTTAAACTGATCCGATTTTCGTGGCTCGAACTTTCTTTTGGCAGTCCGATTTGAATGCTTTTGGCATTTTGTTTGGTCCATGACATGGCCTCCTTGGGCATAATGCCCTGTTGCGAAAGCAATTCGTGAAACGGATTAATGGTGCTCATGGAGTGTCAGGCTTCTTCTTTGTTCATCTAATGTTGTAATCGCAAATTCCACATGTGGGATTTGCCACAATGCCTCAGCTTGTTCTGGCCATTCGATCAGGCAAATGTTGCCAGAATCCAAGTAGTCTTCAATTCCAATGGCCAGCGCTTCTTCCGCGTTCTTCAATCGGTATAAATCAAAATGATAAATATCTGAATCATTCGGGCGCGCGTATTCATTTACTAAGGCAAATGTAGGACTTTGGACATGTCCTTCTACGCCTAATTGGCGTGTCAATTCTTTAACCAATGTTGTCTTGCCGGCTCCCATTTGACCCCGAAATAACCAAACTGGGCTATGTGCTAAAGCCAATGGAATTAATTCCTTTGCCAACGATTCTAAGTCACCTATGGTATATGCTTGCCAGGTTTTCATAAATCAATATCTCCCAATTGGGGCCGGATAAGAATTTCTTCCAAGACTGTTGACGGATTCATTTGGTACGCAGCCCAAATCGTCGCGGCGATATCAGCCGCTGGAATAAAACGTTCTGCGGGCAATTCAACGCCATCCCATGAAGGGGTTAACGTAGCTCCCGGAAGGATCGCCGAAACGCGAATTCCTTGTGTTTTTGTTTCTTCACGCAATACTTTGGTCATGCCCAGTAACGCAAATTTGCTA
>CANHKE010000098.1 GCA_947461155.1 Cytophagaceae bacterium
GGCTGCCTCAACCGCCCCAAACGGATCAAAGGTAATACCTGTTTTGCCTTTAAATGATTCCCGCGTGCGATCGTAATTAAAGGCACGAGGCGGGAATAAGGCTAGTTTTTCTTTAGGAATGGCTAAGGTTTGCGCATCCAGGGTATTAGTAATGGTATGTAGGGCGTCGATTTGCAATGTAAGTGGTGCGGGTGTTATAACCATTTCTTTTCCTCCACGTACGGCATAGTTATATTCAGATCCACCGATGATTTTAGAAACGGCTTCGGTTTGATAGCGGTGCAAGAAATAAAGGGGAACAAATACGTCTTCTAGGTGCGAATAGGCTTCATTTGGACGAATGTTGGCCACGGAAAATTGAGCAATGGCTTTTTGACGTACAGCCAAAATGCTTTTTAGTTCATCCACGATTGTGGTTCCATTATCCCAAAGGTGGGCGTACATGTGTGCGCCACCGGGGTTCCGGGCGTCTGAATCTGTAATGAATCGAAGGCCTTTTTCGTAAGCTTTGTCTAATACCTGATTTAATTCTGCTTGTGTTTTGTGTGAACCGTAGGCATAGTCCACAGAAACCTTATCCCATTCGCCAATTTTAGTATCATAGGCGTGGCTGAAGTCCATTTGATTTCCTTTGAATTCAATTTGAGGATGTGGGTAATCCATGACGCTGGTATTTCCTCGGGCGCTCGCTGCGTAATTGTGGGCAAAACCGAGTGTATGGCCGATTTCGTGTGCGGCAAGTTGCCTGATGCGGGCGATTGCCATGGCGAGCATGGGTGCATTGTTGGTCCCGTCGGTCGCAAAAGGGGCATTCATGAGGGCTTGGGCAATTAAAAAATCTTGTCGGATGCGAAGACTTCCGAGGCTCACATGGCCTTTCATGATTTCACCTGTTCTTGGGTCTGCGATGCTCGCGCCATAACTCCAGCCCCGGGTTGAGCGGTGTATCCATTGTATCACATGATAGCGTACATCCATGGGGTCTACGTCTTCAGGTAATAACTTGATTTGAAAGGCATCTTTGTAACCGAGTGCTTCAAAAGCCTGATTCCACCAGCGGCCGCCTTCCATTAATGCCGACCGCACAGGTTCAGGCGTGCCATTATCTAAGTAGTAAATAATCGGTTTTACAGCCTCACTGACTGCGGCTTTCGGATCTTTTTTCTCAAGACGATGTCTAGTAATCCATTTTTTCTCGATGACTTCTTGAACAGGTGAAGCGTAATCTTGAAAGGTGATAGCATTTGCTCCGGAGCGCGGGTCAAATAAACGCGGTTGATAGTTGTTGTCAGGTAGTTCGATGAACGAATGGTGCTCGACGACAGTCACGTTATCGGGATTGGGTGCTACGGAACGAATTTCCGCTCCGGTACCATTTCCGGCAAAGGTTAATCGGGCTTCGAATTCCGTGTTTTTAGGGAATGATTTGGTGCGCTCTAACGCGAGGGAGCTTTTGGATTTGTCTAAACTGTAGGTACCTTGTTTCGCTTGCGCTAAGCGTTTCAAAACGCCATGCACATCTTGCATCAGAAAATCTGTAAAATCAATTAAATAAGCTCCATTGATATTCGCTTCGATTTTAAATCCAAACAAAACGGATTTCGCAAAGGCTTGTTGGACCGAAAGCTTTTCCAACGGATTACTCGTATTTGCGCGGTATCGCGTATTGGGTTGAACAAGGAAAATCTTATTTCCTTGTTTTTCGAAAAACACCACTTGTTCGTTGCCTAATTGTCCTCGGTCTAATCCTAGGTCGTTATTGCCGACGCCCTGTGCGAGCGAATAGGCGTATAGAAATTCTTCGTTTAGTTTAGTGACCTCCAGGTATATTTTGTCATTGGAATCGTCGTAATAAAAATTGAAATAGCCGGAATGGGCTTTCATCAACTTGATTTTATCTGCGATTTGGGCTTGAGCGCCTAGGCTGAGTAGGACGAAAAATAGGATAAGTTTTCTCATATTCGAATGTAAGAATTATTTCTTTTAATGATTCAATTGTATGGGGTAGGCGGGTTTGAATTCTTGGTCATTTTGCCTATCATTGGTATGTAAATCTCTAAACTATGAAAAATATTTTATTGTTAATGCTTTTTGCATGTACCTGTGTCGCGCAACCTAAGCCTTTGCGCATTATTTTTATTGGGGCGCATCCAGATGATTGTGACATAAAGGGTGGTGGAACAGCGGCGTTGTTTGTGGGCCTTGGTCATCAAGTCAAATTTCTTTCCGTAACAAATGGGGATGCGGGCCATCAAACGCAGGGGGGCGGGATGCTTGCCAAACGTCGGATTGCCGAGACGCGCGAAGTCGCGAAGCGATTAGGTGTTTCCTATGATGTACTCGATAATCACGATGGCGAATTGTTGCCGACGTTGGAAATCCGTTTGCAGATCATTCGAAAAATTCGCGAATGGAAGGCGGATGTGGTCATTGCTCCACGGTCGAATGATTACCATCCAGATCATCGGTACACTGGGGTATTGGTTCAAGATGCCGCGTTTATGGTGGGTGTCCCGAATGTCGCTCCGGATGTGGAGCCGCTGCGTAAAAATCCGGTGTTTCTGTATTTCCAAGATAATTTTAAGAAACCAAATCCATTTCAGCCGGATATAGCGGTGGATATCACACCGGTGATTGAAAAAAAATTGGCAGGATTGGATGCGCATCAATCGCAGTTTTATGAGTGGCTACCTTGGATAGGTAATTATGAGGATGAGGTACCGAAAGACCCGGCTACTTACAAGGCATGGTTATTGCAAAAACGCGTCGCCAAACCGAATGCGGAGGTTCAAAAAAGTTTGGTTAAGTGGTATGGGAATGCGCGCGCAGCGCAGGCACTTTACGCGGAGGCTTTTGAGATTTGCGAATATGGAACGCAACCTACGGAGGCAGATATTCGTCGGTTATTTCCAATGTTAAACTAATTTTTACCCTAAAATCTTTTTGAAAATGATCCGAATTTCCATATTCATTTGGTTAGCTTTTGCCTTTTTATCCTGTCGAAAAAAGGTAGAAACAGTTAGCACGTATTTCAATTACGGTGACACCCTCGAGGCAGCGGGTGTTCGGATGATTCCCATTGAAACGCCTAAAGGAACATTTAAGGTGTGGACCAAACGTTTTGGAAGCAATCCGAAAATTAAAATTTTGCTTTTGCATGGCGGTCCTGCGATGACGCATGAGTACATGGAATGTTTTGAGACCTTTTTTCAGCGGGAAGGGTTTGAATTTTATGAATATGATCAGCTAGGGTCTTATTATAGTGATCAGCCAACGGATTCGACGCTTTGGACGAATGAGCGTTTTGTGGAGGAAGTGGAACAAGTTCGGAAGGCGATTGGGGCGGATGCGTCCAATTTTTATATTTTGGGGAATTCTTGGGGAGGGATTTTGGGCATGGAATATGCGCTTAAATATCAGAAAAATTTAAAGGGATTGTTGGTTTCGAACATGGTGGCTAGTGCACCTGAATATGGCCAATATGCGGATGAGGTGTTGGCGAAACAAATGGATCCTCAGGTTCTAGCAGAAATTAGAGCGATCGAAGCGAAGCGTGATTTTTTCAATCCCAGGTATATGGAGCTGTTAATTCCCAATTTTTACAAGGCGCATATATGCCGGCTGCAAACCTGGCCGGATGGGTTGAATCGATCCATGAAGCATGGGAATAACGCGATTTATGTACAGATGCAAGGGCCGAGTGAGTTTGGAATTGGGGGTTCTTTGGCCAAATGGGATATCAAAAATCGCTTAAAGGAAATTGCGGTGCCTACCTTGATGATTGGAGGAAAATATGATACGATGGATCCAAAGGCCATGGAGGAACAGAGTAAAATGGTGCAAAAGGGATCTTATTTGTATTGCCCCAATGGCAGCCATTTGTCGATGTGGGATGATCAACGTGTCTATATGAAGGGCGTGATTTCGTTTATTAAATCGGTGGATGCCGGGGAGAAATTATGAGTAGGTACGGTATTTTGCTACTTGCTTTTTTGTTGATCGCCTGTGGTAAACAAGCGGAGGTTGCACCTGTTTCAAATTCGCTTTTGGATGGCTTAGTGGCGTATTATCCTTTAAATGGCGATGTATTAGATGTATCTGTAAATAAGCGGCATGGAATGTTAGCGAATGGATCATTTGCTCCGGGGCATGCGGGGAATGCGTTGGTTTTTTCTTCTGTGCAGTCAAGTGCGGCGGAGGCGCCTGTGGGCTTGTTGAAGCAAGTTTGCACCATCAGTTTTTGGGTAAATAAAACGGATCCGACGAAATCTAGTTCGATTTGGACGAATCAGTTTATTCGAGATGAGAAAATTGCGGGGACGACGACGACGTCTACCTATGGGTTTCGTTTCGGATCTAATGCGGGGGATTCCTATTATTCGTTGGCCTTGCAGCTGGGGGTACTTTCCAATTTTTATGTGAATATTCCATTTACGCCCAATATTTGGGAGTTTTACGTGGTACAGTTTGCGCAGACATCGGGCATTACGATGGGGGCTGATGTGACCGTGTATAAAAATGGGGTACAATTGTTGAAGCAGAGTATGGCGCCTGTTTTTCTAAATGCGTTGGAATCGTCTGCAGTAAATCGGTTGGGTGTGGGTGAAGGGAAGTTGGACGAAGTGGGTGTTTGGACGCGTGCGCTGACGCAAGATGAAATCATGCAATTGTACAAAAAAGGGTTTTGACTTACCTTTGGCAAACCTTGGAGGTTTGCCAAAGGTAGCGATTTTGAAGGTTTTGAGACCTTGAAAAACTGATATTTGTTACAATCAATTGAATGTGTATTTGTACCGAAAAACACTTTTGGGAACATGTTTCGCTAACCGATAATCGTGTCTTTGAACAATAATAACCTTATTGTCTATATGAAATTAATTTGTTTACTGTTTTTGGCGTCATATTGTCTCTCGGCTCAAATCCCTTATGGGCAAAATTCCAAAGCTGGTCATTTTGCAAACATTCGCGGAATGCGTATGTATTATGAAATTTATGGGCAGGGCAAACCGCTCCTGCTGATCCATGGGAATGACGGTTCGATCAAAGATTTCAGAAAGCAAATCCCGTATTTTTCAAAGTATTATCGAGTAATCGTTGCGGACAATCGGTCGCATGGGCGTTCAATAGACACCCAAGATTCACTTAGTTACGAAATGATGGCCGCTGATTTTGCGGGTCTTTTGGATCACCTGAAAATAGATTCGGTGGATGTTGTCGGCTGGAGTGATGGGGGAATTAACGGGTTATTACTCGCGATTCGCTATCCGTCAAAAGTTCGAAAATTGGCAGTTACTGGTGCGAATTTAATTCCAGATCCGATTAAAAGTACGGATCCTTGGGTGGTTGACTTAGTCAATCAAAAGGTGGATAGTCTCCAAAAAGCACCTGTCTCTTTGGAGCGGAATCGCTTATTGAAATTAAACCGCATGCTGGTCACACAACCGCATATTTCGCATGCAGAATTGGGGAAAATAAAATGTCCTACATTGGTAATTGGGGGAGATCACGACGTGATTTTGCCTCATCATACGTTGGAAATTGCATCCGCAATCGAGCGCGCATATGTATGGATTTTGCCAAATTCGGGACATTCCACACCTATTTATTACGCAAACTTATTTAATTCAACTGTTCATACCTTCTTTAAAGACCCGTACCGGAAAATCGAGAAGGAGGCAAAACTTTATTAAACCATGATGAAACCCCTTGTTTATTTGTTGGCCCTTACCTTATTCGTCAGCTGCCAAAAAAAAGATGCCCCTAAAGGATCGGAAGCACATATTGAAGAAGTGACCTCAGCTATTGATGATCATGCCTTGACCAATGCACAGGACGCACCCGGAGATTGGACGTCATATGGATTGAATTATAACGAAGATCGTTTTAGTACGTTGACGCAAATCAATAA
>CANHKE010000099.1 GCA_947461155.1 Cytophagaceae bacterium
CTACGGGAAGGTACTCGGGCTTGACCCCGACCTCGTTATTCCCGACCAAAATTTATCTATCTACGAAGGAGCCATCGCCCCGTGGCGAAGCGAGCGCATGAGCGAATGGCTGCATCCTTTATTGCGCAATGGAATTCACTTTGACTTCCCGATACACCGACCTTACAAAGACTTAAGTACCAAAGAGCAGCAATTGCTTTGGAAAGGAAATAAATACTTCAACGGACTGAATCAGTTTTTTGATCACTTAGAAAAGGAAACCTACAAAATTCAATACCGGGTGCTCCTTTCGCGCTACCGAGGAAAAACAACTTGTCCAGAATGCCAAGGTTCACGTTTGCGTGGCGATGCCGCGTACGTAAAAATCAACGATACATCCATCATCGATTTAGTCCTTTGGCCCCTTTCGAAAACGAAAAAATTCTTCGACTCGTTAAAATTATCCGAGACAGACCAAAAAGTAGCCAAACGCATTTTGATTGAAATCACCAATCGATTGGATTATATGGATCGTGTGGGATTAGGGTATTTGACCTTAAACCGACTCACAGCAACGCTCTCAGGCGGAGAATTTCAGCGCATTAAATTGGCCACTTCCTTAGGAAGTGCGCTGGTGGGTTCCATGTATATTTTGGATGAACCGAGTATCGGTTTACACCCAAGAGACACCGAGCGCCTGATATCTGTATTGGAATTACTGAAATCGATGGGCAATACCGTCATCGTCGTTGAACACGAAGAAGACATCATGCGTGCCGCTGATCAAATTATTGATATTGGGCCGGAAGCAGGCAGACACGGCGGAGAGCTGATCTTCCAGGGAAATTTAGCTGAGGCGCTTTTGGACGACAAAACCGATAGTCATACGCTTCGTTTTTTACGCGGCACCGACAAAATTGACATTCCCACCTTCCGAAGAAAGCCGCTGGCCCATATCGAAATCAAAGGTGCCAATGAGAATAATTTAAAGAACCTAGACGTCAAAATACCGCTGGGCATTTTGACCGTTGTCACCGGTGTCAGTGGCTCCGGAAAATCGACGCTCATCCGCAAAATCCTCTATCCGGCAGTATTGCGCCATTTGCAATTGGGAACGGAAGAAACGGGGAGATTCCGGGAGTTAGGGGGTAGTTTGAATAAAATTGCGGGAATTGAGATGGTTGACCAGCAGCCCATTGGGAAGTCTTCACGCTCCAACCCGATTACCTATATCAAAGCTTACGACGCCATTCGTTTGTTGTTTTCAGAATTACCTTTGGCCAAAACCCGCGGATACAAACCGGCACATTTCTCATTCAATGTAGAGGGTGGGCGCTGCGAAACCTGTCAAGGGGAAGGTGAGATTACAATTGAAATGCAGTTTATGGCCGATATCAAATTAACTTGCGAATCGTGTCATGGCCAACGATTCAAACAAGAAGTGTTGGATATCAAATTTCAGGACAAAAACATTGCCGAGATTTTAGACTTGACGGTGGAAGAAAGCATTCCATTTTTCAAGGAAAAAGCACCGAAAATTGCAGAGAAAATTGACCCACTTTTCCAGGTAGGTTTAGGCTACATTAAATTAGGCCAAAGCTCCAACTCGCTTTCGGGTGGGGAAGCACAACGTGTTAAATTAGCCAGCTTTTTAGGTAAAGGAAATGCGAATAAGGGAAAGACCTTGTTTATTTTTGATGAACCCACGACCGGTTTGCACTTCCACGATATCAAAAAATTACTCAAAGCCTTGAATGATTTAGTGGAACAAGGGGATACGGTGATTATCATCGAACACAATATGGAAGTGGTCAAATGTGCGGATCACATCATCGATTTAGGACCTGAGGGAGGAGAATTGGGGGGACATATTAGTTACGAAGGAACGCCGGAGGACATGATTCAAGTGAAAAATAATCCGACAGCCCATTATTTAAAAGAAAAAATACCTGTAAAATAGCACCTATGTTTTCAAGCGAAATCCTTTCAAGCATTCCAGGGAAAATAACCAGCACCACGCAGGGATTTTCATTGATTTTGCCTGAATTGGTGATTGGATTTTGGATCCTCATCAGCCTATTTGCGGATCTATTCTTACATGGGAAGCCGGCAAAATTCGCCAACTCGTGGCGTTATTTCATCACGCAATTGGGCTTATTGCTCGCATTGGGATTGGCATTCCAGCGATTGAACCAAGGTTTATCGGGCTTCGTCAGTTTTCAATTATTCCAGGTAAACATCGGATCGAACACAACAAATGCCCTAATTCTTGCTTTGGGCGTCTTGTTGATTGGCTTAAACCAACTACATCGAAAAGGATTTTCACTCGAGGAAAACATTGGCTTTTCGTCTATTTTGTTAGGTAGTTTATTGACAAGCATGAGTGCACATTTTTTAACCGTATTCCTCAGTTTAGAACTCATTTCCATGGGCACCTACATCCTCGTGGGCATGCGGAAAGATGCCAAAGGTGCTCGGGCGGCATTACCCTATGTGCTGTTTGGCTTGGGTACCTCCGCCATTTTGGTGTATGGGATTTCGCTAATTTACGGACTGAGTGGGAACATGTACTTATTTTCAGCAGACATAAGCCGAGGTTTGTCTACGGCAAATCCTGTGTATGCCTATCTTGCTTTAGGTTTGTTAGCAGTCGGGATATTATTTAAAATGGCATGGGTTCCGTTTCACCCCTGGAGTCCGGATGTTTTGGAAAGTTTACCGGCCGGCTGGATGAGTTGGATTTCCGTGGCTCCTAAAATTGCGGTTTCCGTTTTGGGCATCAAATTGATTCATTACTTCCCACTTTCGATGGTTTCTACCATCAGTTTGCTCGCAATTGCCACCTTGCTTGTGGGGAATTTAGCCGCCATGACACAAAAAAACAGCAAACGCTTACTTGCTTATTCCAGCATCGCGCATGGTGGATTCATGGCGATGGTATGGTTATTCCCAGCGGATCAAGCCTTGAAAGCGCTATTGTTTTATGGCTGCTTATATGGAATCAGTACCTACCTTGTTTTTTATCAGGTGGATGACGTGACGGGGGATTCGATCCAGTCGGACGATATGAATCGCTGGGCCGGCTATGCGCAACACAATCCAATCCGCGCAGCGACTTTATCCGTGGGATTGATTGCGCTGATCGGACTACCGCCCGCAGGGACCTTTTTAGCGAAGGTGAGTTATTTTACGCAGTTATGGGAAAAATACCAAAATGGCCAACAAACAATCGTTTTGGTGTTGTTGGCAATCGCCCTCATCCTAACCGCGGTTTCTGTGTTTTACTACCTACGGATCCCGTATCATATTTACCTAAAAAAGGGGGCGAGTGAGTTGGGTTTACCTAAGACTAAACTTTCTGGAAGGGATTGGGGCTATGTGCTGATGGCTATTTTATTAATTGGCGCTCTAATCAATCCAAACCTGTTTTTTGAGCTATTAAAAGTTTAAATAAAAATTAAAAAATAAGCCAAATTGCTGATAATAATTCCCTAATTTTGAGCTTAAATTTTAGTAAAATCTTCTCCTAATCTTACATGTCTGAATCCATTAAACACGAATGCGGAATTGCACTAATCCGAATGCGAAAACCATTTCAGCATTACCTCGATAAGTACAATACGCCGATGTATGGCTTAAATAAGTTGTATTTGATGATGGAGAAGCAGGTGAATCGTGGGCAGGATGGTGCCGGAATTGCCAATATTAAAATTAATGTCAAGCCAGGTAGTCGGTATATCAGCCGTTACCGTTCAGTAGAACCCCAAGCCGTTGCGGATATCTTTGGGAAGATTAATAAGAAATTTAAGAAGGCGCATAAATTAGCCAAGGATACGAAGCGTGAAACGGGAATCGATGCGGTTCACGATGCACAATGGTGGCAAGAAAATGTGGCCTTTACGGGTGAAGTTTTATTGGGACACTTGCGTTATGGAACGCACGGTCAAAATGAAATCGAGAACTGCCACCCGATGTTGCGTCAAAATAACTGGCGGAGCCGAAATTTGGTGATGGCAGGGAATTTCAACATGACCAATGTGGATGATTTATTTGACAAATTGGTTTCATTGGGTCAGCACCCGAAAGAGAAAGTGGATACGGTGACGGTGATGGAGAAGATTGGTCACTTTTTAGATGAGGAAAATCAGCGCCAATTTGGCAAGTTTAAGGATAAGTATGAAAATCCAGAATTGTCGGATGTACTAGCAGCAAATATCGATTTGAAACGCGTTCTAGAGCGTTCTTGCAAGGATTTTGATGGTGGATATGCGATGGTGGGGATGACCGGTTACGGCGCTTCGTTTGTGGCGCGTGATCCGGCAGGAATTCGTCCGGCGTATTACTACATGGATGATGAGGTGGTTGTGGTGGCATCTGAAAAGCAGGCGATTAAGACATCGTTCAATTGCGCCTATGATCAAATCAAGGAAATTACACCGGGCCATGCCTTGATTATTGAGATGGACGCCTCCGTACGTGAGGTTCCGTTTATCGACCGCATTGAGCAGAAGTCGTGTTCATTTGAGCGCATTTATTTCTCTCGTGGATCAGATCCCGATATCTATCGCGAGCGTAAAAAACTGGGGCGTTTATTAATTCCTCAGATTTTAGATGAGGTGAAAAATGACTTGAAACATACGGTATTTTCGTATATCCCAAATACGGCGGAAAGTGCATTTTTGGGGATGATTGATGGTCTAGAAGATCATTTGGCGAAGGAGCGGAAAAAAGCCATCATGGAAGGGGTGTTATTTGAAGAGCAGTTGGAGGAATTATTAACCTTCCGTCCGCGCGTCGAAAAACTGATCTCGAAAGATGTGAAAGTTCGGACCTTTATTGCGAGTGATGCGATGCGGGATGATATGGTTTCGCATGTATATGACACGACCTATGAGGTGATTGAAAAAGGGGTAGATTCGGTGGTGTTGATCGACGATTCGATTGTGCGCGGAACGACCTTAGAAAAGAGTATTTTAAGTTTATTGGATAAATTATCTCCAAAGAAAATTGTCATTGTTTCTTCGGCGCCACAAATTAGATATCCGGATTGTTACGGAATCGATATGTCTAAAATGAAGGAATTTGTGGCATTCCGTGCCGCACTTGCTTTGTTGAAAGAGCGCGGTTTGGAGCATATTTTGGATGAAGTAAATCTGAAATGTTTATTGGCCTTAGAAAATGGCACAGCATCCACCGAGAACTTCGTTAAGGCGATTTATGCGCCGTTTACTGACGATGAAATTTCGGATAAAATTGCGGAAATCGTGAAGCCTAAAAATCTGCAGGCGGATTTATCGATTGTTTACCAAACCGTTCCGAATTTGAATTTGGCTTGCCCGAATCATTTAGGGGACTGGTATTTCACGGGTAATTTCCCGACTCCAGGTGGAAATCAGGTGGTAAATAAATCATTCGTGAATTTCATGAAGGGAGTTGAAGTTCGGGCCTATTAGACTGGAATTATTTCCAACGGTCTAAACCGCCTTCGATCATCGGCTCATCCGGAAAAGTCAAATCCCCATTTTCTTCTAAAATGATGGTGATGTATTCCCATTGTTTATCGTAACGGGGAATTTGACAAATCCATTGATTTTGATTGTTTCGAATCGCTACCGTAAAGTAGGATCGAAGGGTTGCGGATGAATATAATTCCACTACTTTTTTTCCTTGCATGTAGGCAAAAAGTCGTTTAAAGAATGATATTTGCATCGCTTTGTTTAAGAGTGTAGATCAATTACAGCTCAAAAATACGGCAGTCTAAAAATAGTCGAAAAGAATATTTATCAAGTGGTCTGAAACTTACTAATAGGCAACTAAAACACCCCCTTTTAGCGTCTGAGTACCCATGTTCGGGAAATTAGCGGGCGTTGAGACGTATTCA
>CANHKE010000100.1 GCA_947461155.1 Cytophagaceae bacterium
AAAAAGCCCCATGTATGTGCCTTAGCATCGAAAAACACACCTAAATGAAGTAACAGTACCCCTGTCAATATTTTTTTAATGGATGTATTGTGATTTCTAATCATTTTGTTTAATTTTGCAATTCAATTTTACAGAAAAGAGAATTTTTTAGAAGATGGCAAATCATAAATCAGCATTAAAGCGTATCCGTGCAAATGAATCAAAGCGTTTGCGTAACCGTTATCAACATAAATCAACACGTACGTTGGTTAAGAAATTAAGACTTACAACGGATAAAGCGTTGGTTTCAGACTTATTCAAACAAGTTTCTTCTGCGTTAGATAAATTAGCGAAAAAGAACATTATCCATAAAAATAAGGCAGCTAACCAAAAATCTAAATTAGCTAAGTTGGCAAACAAACTTGCTGCTTAAGACTTTATTATCAAGTACTTGGAAAACCTCGCAACTCGCGGGGTTTTCTTGTTTTAGGCCCTTACCTTCGGGGTATGTATAGGTCTAAAATTTCTGCCATGCGCGTGGAAGATCGTCCACGTGAAATATTAGCTACCCAAGGCCAAGAATTTCTTCGCGTAGAAGAATTGCTCGCTATTTTAATTGGGTCTGGAATTCCAAGTCATTCTGCGATTAGTATTGCACAGGCTATATTGACCTCAATCGATTTTGATTTAAATCGGTTGGGCCGATTTACGTTTTCGGATTTTAGGCAATTTAAAGGGATTGGTACTGCGCGCGCTGCTATTTTGATTGCGGCTTTGGAATTGGGGCGTAGGCGAATTAATTTTCTTACACCCAGTGAGGTTCCTTTGATTCGTAATTCAACAGATGCATTTCATTTATTACATTCAAAATTTATGGATTTGGGCCATGAGGAATTCTGGGTCATTCATTTAAATCGAGCAGCACGTTTGATAAAAGTCGAGCGCATCAGTACCGGTGGTATTGCTGGGACCGTTGTGGATGTGAAAATGATATTTAAGTCGGCCATCGGTTTTCAAACCTCGACCTTGATTTTAGCACACAATCATCCTTCTGGTCAAAAGCAACCCAGTATGGCAGACCGAGAAATAACAAAAAAATTGGTTGAGGCTGGGAAACTATTTGAAATCACCGTGGCGGATCATTTAATAGTTGTTTCAGATTCGTATCTGAGTTTTGCCGATGAAGGATGGCTATAAACAAAGAAAGAGGAGATTATTTCCCTCTTTCTTTGTAGATTTTTTGAAGTTTTGATCCTACGACAATTGAAATCGCGAACAAAATGATAAAAAATGCTGCTCCTGAATATCCCATAGTATTTTAATATTTATGCAAAAATAATCAATTTGTTTAAAGTAAGCCCTTTGTGCTTGGTAAAGAATTTAAATTTTTCAAATCGCGTTCTACAGCCATTCGAATGGTTTTCGCGAATGCTTTGAAAATAGCTTCAATTTTATGGTGTTCATTTTCCCCACTAGCCTGGATGTTTAAATTGCATTTAGCTGCGTCAGAAAAGGATTTAAAGAAATGAGAAAACATTTCCGTGGGCATTTCGCCAATCATCTCACGATTAAATTTAGCATCCCATACCAACCAATTTCTACCTGAAAAATCAATCGCTACTTGCGCTAAACACTCATCCATGGGTAATAGGAATCCGTAGCGGTTGATGCCACGTTTATCACCTAAAGCAAGGCTAAATGCCTCGCCTAATGCGATTCCAGTATCTTCAATGGTGTGGTGCTCGTCTATGTGTAAATCACCATGTACGTGAACAGCTAAATCAACGTTCGCATGTTTAGCTATTTGATCCAGCATGTGATCAAAAAATCCTAAACCAGTTTGGTTGTTAGCTTTTCCGGATCCGTCTAAGTTCAAATCAACTGAAATCTTGGTCTCATGCGTATTCCGTTCGTGAATGACACGGCGCGCAGGTAATTTGAAAAAAGTATAAATGTCATCCCAATGCGTACATTGCAAGGCAACGCAATCTTGTAATTCGGCACTAACCTCGTTTGTACCTATATAAATGGCTTTTCCACCTAGGTTTTTAGCTAATTGGATATCCGTTTCCCGATCACCCAAAACGTAGGACTTGCTTAAGTCATATGCATCGGAGAAATAGCCTTGCAACATGCCTATTCCGGGCTTACGCGTAGGAAGATTGTCCGAAGGAAAACTTCGGTCAATGTGGATATTGGTAAACGTGATTCCTTCGCTCGCAAAAATGTCGAGCATTTTTTGGTGCACGGGCCAAAACGTTTCTTCCGGAAACGAAGCTGTTCCTAGTCCATCTTGATTTGTGACCATGACGATTTCGAAGTCAAATTCATCCGTGATTTTTTTCAAATTAGAAATCACATTTGGAAGAAATTCCAATTTTTCGAAACTATCTACTTGTTGGTCTACAACGGGTTCCACGATTAAGGTTCCATCGCGATCGATAAATAAAACTTTTTTCATAGTACAAAGGTAAATGATTACACTTATTTACATGGAATAAAAATAAAAATAAGGTAATTTCACATCTGAATTTAATTGTATGAAATTGTTTAGTGTAATATCAGAAGAGGAAAAATTACGTATCCAGAAACGGGTTGCGTTGATGTTGAATGAGACCGAGGATAAAGTCGCTGAATTATTTCCAGTTTGGGAGGCCATAATTTTGGGTGGATTGTTAAAATTGGTTCGAAATCGAATTCGATTTAATGCGCTCTATAATTTTATTTTACAAAAACCGATTCCTATTGATTCCATTGAGGCTTATTTAGGTGAATCAAAAGCAGATTTTGATTTAGAGGATATGTTGCGCTTTGGCGAGGGGATGATGAGTATTTTGGTGCCCGACAAAAAGAGTGCCATTGCGATGTTATTGTCGCGCGATTTGGGATGTAAGAGTTCGTCTGTGTTAAAAGGCTTAACCTTGTTTTTTGCTTTCTATGGCTACAAACTAAAGCAAACGGATTATCCAGCCTTGAAGGATTGGAAGGCTTATAGCTCCTTTTATTTAGCCATGAAGTCGGATTTTAACGCGCTATGTTCAGGTAAAGTACAATACACCATTTCGGATATTTTATTGTTATCGGATATCCTGAAAGTGGATCCGATGGTCGTTTTAGCTTATTCCGACGAGAGTGAAGTCGCGCCAGATGCTTCCACGCATTTTTTCCAGCGACTGACATTACCCATGGTTTTTTCCGTGTTGGCCGTGCTCATCTTAGGTGGATTTATTATTTGGTATACCTCTTATCGGGATGTAAGTGATGTCGATAATCTCGCGGAAACAGAAGAAATTATTCCACTGGATAGTTTAACGAAATTAAACGACAGTTTAACGCAGGCTGTTTTAGATTCCAATCGCTTGAAATCGGACTCATTGACGACATTGGTCTGGCCCGATGGGAAACCATTCGATGTGGCGAAAACCTCTGTTGTTGTTCCAGTTTTTCGGTATTTAATGGATTCCACCCAAAAAGAATCTGATTCTTTCTTGGCAACTGAATTGCAATTTGATGCCAAATCGGATTTGTTGGATGGGACCAACGAGCAAGTATTTAAGCTTTTAGCGGAAGGTTTATACAAGTTCAAAGAGGTGCAAATCAAGGTCGTTGTCAATTCCCAAAAAGACGATCGTGCTTCGTTGAAACGTGGATTTGTGGTTAAGAATCGCTTAGTAGGTGAGGGGGTTTCCCCGGCACGTATCGAAGTGAAATCTGCGGATCCATTAGTCACTTTTTCGAGTGGAGATCCAGAAGTATATCTAGTGCTTTCTAAGCCTCGTTATTAAAATAATCCAATTCGTTTGCTTTCTATCGCGAGTATGCGTACTTTTGTGGCATATTAGTACAAATGCATCCGCATAAATCGATTACAAGCAATTGTAAATCCCCTACCAGATTGTTTAGAGGGCTATTAGGTTTAATTACGGATGTGTTAGGGCATCATAATTAAACATAAATATCATGAGTGAAAAAATTCGCTTTGATAGTCTTCCTTTGTCGGAAGGTATCCAAGAAGCAGTAAAAGAAATGGGTTTTGAGTTTGCTTCCCCCATTCAATCAGAAGCTATTCCCTACGTTTTAGAAGGTCGCGATGTGATTGGACAAGCGCAAACAGGTACCGGTAAAACGGCCGCGTTTGGTATTCCCATGATCGAACATATCGTTCCATTTGAGAAATTCGTTCAAGCAATTATTTTATGTCCAACGCGTGAATTGGCAGTCCAAGTTTCGGAAGAAATGAAGAAATTGTCAAAATTCACGAAAGGCGTTTGGGTGACTACGGTTTACGGTGGTGATTCAATTGATCGTCAAATTAAGTCGTTGAAGGCTGGTGCCAACATCGTTGTGGGTACTCCGGGTCGTGTGATTGACTTAATTGAGCGTCGTGCGTTAAAGTTGCAACAAGCATCTATGATTGTTTTGGATGAGGCAGATGAAATGTTAGATATGGGTTTCCGTGAGGATATCGAAAGTATCTTGCAAGAAATGCCGAACGAGCGTCAAACGGTTTTGTTTTCTGCGACGATGTCAAAACCAATCTTGGGATTGACTAGTCGTTATTTGACTGATCCAAAATTAGTTAAGGTTGTCAAAAACGAGATTACGAACGTTAATATCGAGCAGTTGTATTTTGATGTTAAGGGTCGTGCCAAAATGGAAGTAACGACACGCTTGATTGATTTCTACGCATTGAAATTAATGTTGATTTTCTGTAACCAGAAGAAACGTGTTGATGAGGTTGTCGAGGAATTAGTTTCTCGTGGATATGCAGCGGAAGGTTTGCATGGTGATTTACGCCAGAGCCAACGGACCCAGGTAATGAATCGTTTCCGTAATGGGAATGTTTGTATTTTAGTGGCAACGGATGTTGCTGCGCGTGGTTTAGACGTAGACAATGTGGATGCCGTAATTAATTATGACATTCCATTAGACGAAGAATATTACGTACACCGTATTGGTCGTACAGGTCGTGCTGGTAAATTCGGTAAGGCATTTACATTGGTCGTAGGTTCAGAGCGCAATCGTTTGCGTGAAATCATGAACTATACCAAAGTTAAAATTGATAAAGGCGTTATTCCATCTTTCACCGATGTAGTCGGCATTAAAAAAGGCATGTTTATCGAACGTGTGGCTGCTACCATTAACGAAGGAGGCTTAGAAGTTTTCAATGATTCATTGGAGAATTTACAACATGCAGGTTTTTCTACGGAGCAAATTGTCGCTGCGTTAGTGAAGATGAACATGGGTATTCAGAAGAATGAGTTTGGTGATGAAAACTTAGAAGGTGAATTTGAGCGTCAATCACGCAAATTTGGTCGTGAGGAGCGTGGCGGAGGTTTCCGTGATCGTGATTCACGCGGTGGAGAACGTCGGGGTGGTGGTCGCTTTGATCGTGATGCACGCGGTGGAGGAGATCGTGGTGGTCGTTTTGAGCGCGGTTCGGACCGTGATCGTGGCCCACGTGGTCCTCGTGTCGATCGCGAAGGAAAGCCTTACAAGACAGATGAGAACATGGTTCGTATGTTTGTGAACATCGGATTTAATGAGAAAATTTCCCCTTCTAATATCGTTGGTGCATTTGCAGGCGAAACAGGAATTCCAGGTAATGTCCTAGGTCAAATTCAAATTGAGAATAAGCATACCTACGTAGATGTTCCAAAGGAATATGCCAATCAGGTAATTGATAAAATGGCAGGAGCGCAGATTAAAGGAAAGCGTGTCTTAGTGGAAATAGCTAAGCCAGTTTAAGTCTATTTTTTTTTTGAGGGGCATCCGAAAGGGTGCTCCTTTTTTTATGACTTTTTCAGCCAAAAATGCTGCTTGGGTGCGATTGGATTTAGGCTTAAAATCCCTAATTCAAAAAGTTCGATGGAATGGA
>CANHKE010000101.1 GCA_947461155.1 Cytophagaceae bacterium
GGATATCAAGGATGGATTGAAGGTGGGTCGATGACGCGCATGGATTCGACGGAATATAAGGTGTATAGCCAACTAGGCACGGAAATTATGGTACAGGTTCCGACGAGTAAGGTGTATCAACAGCCTACCGTCAAATCGGAGGTCGTGAGTGAATTGGTTCAATTCAATCGGTTGATGGCGGTGCAAAAGAAAATCGGTTTTTGGGAGGTTCGCTTGGCGGATGGAACGCAGGGATATGTTCCATTAAACGATGCTGAAAATACGCAAAAGTGGAAGGCAGCGAATACAGCGCCAACTGAGCATCGAATGATGTTGGCGGCACACCAGTTGATGGGAATTCCCTATTTGTGGGGAGGTACATCCATCAAGGGAATGGATTGCAGTGGATTCACGAAATTAGTTTTTCTAGCGAATGGCTGGGTGATTCCGCGGGATGCGAGCCAGCAAGCGCGCGAGGGCGTGCTGGTGGATAGCCTTCGGCATTGGGAAAATCTTCAACCGGGCGATTTGTTGTTTTTTGGTGAAAAAAGAGCTGACGGGACGTACAAAGTAGTACACGTAGGCATGTGGGAAGGCCAGTTCGCCTATATCCATGCGGCAGATCGCACACGTCGTGCGAGTGTGGACCAGCAATCCAAAGATTTTGATGCGTACAATTTGAATCGCTATTTATTCACGAGACGAATTAATGCATTGGGAAAAGAGGTCCGACAGGTCGACTAGGCTTTTGCTTTTTTGTTGGAATAAATCAGCACACCAATCCCAAATAAAACCGCTGGAATAGAAAGAATTTGGCCCATATTGAGGCTCATGTTTTGCTCAAATGACACTTGGTTTTCCTTCAAAAATTCGTAGAAAAAACGAAGCCCAAAAATATAAATAAAGAAAAAACTAGTCATTAAACCTTCTTGGGTATCCTTTTTCTTCTTTGACCAAAACCACATCAATAAGGCAAAAAGCACCAAGCAAGAAAGTGCTTCGTATAATTGCGAAGGGTGTCGCGCTAAAACTAAATTAGGGTCTCCATATGGATTAAACTCCATGTCACGAAGAAACTTAAATCCCCAGGGTAAATTAGTGGGCTTCCCAATGATCTCCGAATTCATCAAATTGCCCATCCGAATGCAAAAACCGGCAAAAGCAGCAGCGGGGACGATGCGATCCGTAATGTATAAATACGATTGTCCAGGGTTTTTCTTGCAGTATAAATAAAAGGCAATGGGTAATCCGATGGCAGCGCCGTGAGATGCCAAACCTGAAAAAGGTGGCGTAATCATTTGTATAAAAAATCGAACGGGATCTGCTTGCAATAAAGGAAATTCATAGAATACATAATGGCCAACTCGGGCGCCGACGACCGTTGCGACCATCGTATACATCAATAATTGATCCGCTTGTTCTGTGGATCGACCTTCTTTGGTAAACATATGAGAAACGATGCGAAATCCGGCTAGAAAAGCGATGGCAAAAAACAAGCCGTACCAACGAACCGGAAATCCGGCAATTTCAAAAAAAGTAGGATTGGGATCCCAAGAAATAGATGCAATGAACATGAACGTTTGGTTTAGACGTTCAAAATTAAGGGAAAAATTAAGAATTAGCGTCCTACTTTTTTAACGATTACTTGAATTGTTTTTTTGATCACTTTCGCAGGATATAATCGCGCAGGAAAACCTAAGGCCATCGCAGATTCACTGATTAAGAAAAATGAAGTGATTAGGAGTATTAGTTTGACTTTCATAGCAGTTGATGAATTTTTCTGTTGGCAAAACTACAAAACAATATAGTACTTTGCAATACAAGGTACTATAAATTTTAAATTAATTGAAAAATTTGGTAGCCAAGATGCGCGAACGCGTTGCTTGGTTGCATGCTGAACGGGAAGAAAGATTTGCGGATGCAATCCTTTTCTTTTTAATTTGGGTCTATGCAAGAAATTGAGCCCTCCTATCAATGGGAATCCTTATATAATGCTGCGCACGATAAAAAATCTCCATTTTACGGGCGAAATTATTCGCAAACTGAATACGAACATGATATCTACGGCTATTACATCCATCCCTTGTGGGATGAAATAGATTCGGAGACACTTTATTGCAAGATTTTATTTAGTGACTATGCGAAACAATACAGCATTATTGAACTTTTCGGCGAATGGAACGACACGTTGCATAATGACATTATGTTGTTTAAACGCCAAGTCATCGATCATTTGTTGGCCGCCGGCATCAAACATTTCATATTGTTAGGCGAAAATGTCTTCAACTTTCACGGAAGTTTTGAGGATGATTATTATGCGGAATGGTTTGAGGAGGTTGAAGATGGCTGGATTGCAGCTTTGCAATTTGCTCCCTTTGTAGAGGCGGAATGGAAAAAATACCACGTAGACTATTACATCAATTTTGGTGGCAACTTAAACGTCCCGCAGTGGCGGACGCTGAAACCGGAAGTGCTTTTTGCTGGGATTCAGCATATTTTAGCGCGCCGACTGAACTAAATTCAATTTCAGGATACGAATTCACAAATCAAATCCTAACTTAGCTTTTCAAGCTTTTAACAAACCTATGAAAAAACTACTCCTACTTGTATTGCTAGCTGTTTCCTTCGGCTCATTAGCTAAAAAACCAGATTCGCGTTATTACGAAATGCGTATCTATTATTGCCACCCTGGTCGCTTAGATGCGTTGATCAGTCGGTTTACCAATCACACCACCAAAATATTTGAACGCCATGGCATGACCAATGTGGGGTATTGGATCCCAAATAACAATACCGAAAATGCCTTATATTACATCCTGTCCTACCCGACTCAGGCAGATCGCGATTCATCTTGGAAACAATTTGGACGTGATCCGGAATGGAAAGAGGTGGCTAAAAAGTCAGAAGAAACAGGAAAAATAGTTGCAAAAGTGACGAGCATTTTCATGAATGCTACGGATTTTAGCCCGAAAATCAAGCCTTCACAAGCAGCTGAACCGCGTACTTTTGAAATGCGTACATATACCGCAATGCCAGACAAATTACCTAATGTCTTAGACCGCTTCCGTAATCATACCTTGAAACTTTTCAAGAAACATGGCATGGATAACATCGCTTACTTTACTACCATTCCAAAAGATGGCTCGCCAAGTAAGTTATTGTATTTCATCGCCCATAAAAGTGAAGCCGCTGGGAAAGCAAGCTTTGATGCATTTCGGTTAGACCCGAAATGGATTGCGGTAAAAGGAGCTTCTGAAAAGGATGGCAAAATTGTGGAGAAGACAGAATCTATCTACATGAGCCCAACGAATTTCTCAACTATACGATAAAATCCTATCTTTGCGCGTGGAATAAATATCCACGCGCAACCTATGGAATGGATTAAAAAAGGGAATATTTTTAACGCTTGCCATGCCCAAGTACCCATTGTAGATACACACCACGATGGATTTTGGCGGGTATATTATTCCAAAAGAGACAATCGCGGACCAAGTAAGCCTTACTATTTCGATGTAGAAGCGGGTAATCCTTCAAACATACTTCACCAAAGTGATGGTCCAATTTTAGAACCTGGCGCACGTGGAAGTTTTGATTGGGCTGGTGTCATGCCTACCGAAATCAGGCAGGTTGGAGAACTCAAATACCTCTATTACATCGGCTGGGCGAATCGAATCGATGTCCCTTATCACAACAACCTCGGTTTAGCCATCAGTAAAGACCAAGGTCAAACCTGGGAAAAATTTTCTACAGGTCCCGTCTTTGCTACATCGCATCGCGAACCGGGTTATGTAGGCACTATTTCCATCATCCAAAAAGACCTTCTGTATTACGGTTACTATTTATCTTGTAGGCAATGGGAAGAACTAAACGGCCGCATCGAACCGATTTACGATATCAAAATTGCCACGTCGGAAAATTTGATAGATTGGACCCCCCTAAACCTTACGGCCATCGGTCTTGAACCTGGCGAAGGAGGCATTTCCAAAGCGTCTGTACTGGAAATCAATGGCCAATTTTATATGTGGTATGCGATTCGTAAATCCACAAATTACCGCGAAGATCCCGCAAATTCCTACCGCATTAAATGCGCAGTAAGTTCAGATTTACTTCAATGGACCAAGATGGATTCCAGTGGCCTCGATATTTCACCTGAAAGTACCTGGGAAAATATCATGGTCGAATATCCGCACGTTTTTACGAGCCAAGACAAAACCTATATGTGCTATAACGGAAATGGATTTGGAGAAACAGGCATCGGCTACGCAGAACTATCTTAAACACATGAATTTTACTTATTTAGACAAAGACTTATTTGGAAATCCGACCTTGGTTGAGCGGCCTAAATTAAGCATTTGCCTAATTACCTATAAGCATGAAGCGTACATCCGGACCTGCTTGGACAATATGCTTTCCCAGGTAGTTCAATTTGACTACGAAATCATTCTCGGGGAAGACCATTCGCCGGATGGAACGGCGGCAATCGTCGCTGAATATGCAAGCCAACATCCCACGAAAATTAAGGCCTTTATTCGGCCAGAAAATGTGGGCGGCAAGGCCAATTTTCTACATTGTTTTCTTCAATGCCGTGGGGAATATGTGATATTTATCGAAGGCGACGATTATTGGACAGATCCGACGAAATTACAGCAACAAGTAGATTTTTTAGACTCCCATCAAGAAGCTTCCGCTTGTTTTCACAATGCAGAAATCGTGTACGAAGATGCCAGTGGGAGAACAAATGAATATATCAATACGCCGGAGCAAGCGCTTTGGACGACAACAGCCGATCTCATCAGTGAAAAAGAAGCCTGGTTTATGGCTACTGCCAGCGTGATGATGCGACGGAAATACGTGGCATCGTTGCCCGAATGGTTTTTGGCATGCAAAAGCGGTGACATCCCCATGTACGTTATTTTGGCCGAAAATGGACCAATTGGTTACATCAATGCATGCATGTCAGTATACCGAAAGAATCTGGGTGGTCAGAGTTTCACGGACAACACCAAGTCGAAAGCGTTCATTGATAATCGCCTGTTTATGTATGCCCAAATCAATGCGTATACGAAAAACCGATTTACCCAGCAGATACGCCGTATCCAAAGCGATTATCAGCTTTTACTGATCAAATGCCACGAAAATAAAGGACGATATGTACGTCAATTCATGCATGTGTTACAGGCATTTTGGCTGCATGGAGATTATCGCTTCATCACCTTTAAACGCATGGTGCAACATTATTGGATGACTGAAAAATCGGCATTAGCCTATTTGAATTTCCGCAGCCAGATAAACCGCTTGCTAGGCAAATAAATAGCCCATGCACACATTTGGAAAATTGCTTAAAATAAAGCAATTTTATCCCAAAGCACTTAGCTTAAACCTATCCCTATGAAACAAAATTACGCGCGGCAGCTGCTTGCCCTGACATGCGTCGGCATGCTTGGAATTAGTGCTTTTCAACTCAAAAAGGCACCTAAACCAGCGCACACCCCATTCGATTCCCTGCAATCATTTCATCAAAGTTTAGTCGTTCACCCGGACGTACAAATCACGACATTTGCGACCGAACCGATGTTGAAGAATCCCACCAACATGGACATCGATGCAAAGGGGAGAATTTGGATCACAGAAGCGTATAATTACCGTCCAGCAATCAGCGGAAATCCAACCAATCCCAAAGGGGATCGTATACTAATTTTAGCCGATACGAATGGCGATGGCGTGGCGGATTCACAGAAAATTTTCTACCAATCGCCTGAATTAAATGCGCCATTGGGTATCGCAGTACTAGATTCGATGGTCATTGTTTCCCAAAGCCCCTACATGTGGAAGATGTTTGACGATAACCGCGATGATGTGGCCGACCGAAAAGA
>CANHKE010000102.1 GCA_947461155.1 Cytophagaceae bacterium
AAAAATGCAACAGTTCAAATGGAAGGCAAACGCGAAGTAATACGCGAAATCGAATACTACATTATTCAATTTTAAAATCTTTTAAATTGTTCACATGTGTAGCATGTAGAAAAGCATAAATTGATTTAGAAGATTTTTACTTATTTCACAAATAAAAAATGGAAGGCGCAAGCCTTCCATTTTTACCTAAATTTTAAATATCTATTACTTACCAGCAGCAGCTCTAGCAGCGATTTCGTCCATCACCACTTTGGTATCATACAAATGAATGTCACGAACAATCTGATCGTTTTGCCACAACATTGCACGATGAATAGGGATTAAAATATCCTTCCCAGTAAATGCTCCTTTAGCTAACATTACGCACCAAACATTAGTCCAAACCTCACCATTGTTCAGTTTCAACGTAATCACACGCGTGCGATCAAATTTAACATCTTTCCAATGTGTGTATTGGTTTTTAAAATCTGCCACAAATGCTTTTTTATCCCGAATATCTACGAGCGTATCGCTTGGAAAATACACTTGAATGTTGTCTGCATATCCGTCGCCTGAATAGGTTGTATCTTGAGCTGCATAAGCTTTCATTTGGGCTTCAATGACTTTGGTTTTGTCATCCATAGCCGTCATCGTTCCTCCCAAGGAATCCGTTGACGCAGCATCCGTTTTACCTGCTTCCGTTTTTTGTTGGCCACAGGCAAACATCGCCGTCGCCACAGCGAAAATCATTACTAATTTTTTCATTTGTTTTGTCTTTAAAAAGTTAAAACATGAACCTACTGAATTAAACATTCTTTCGGCTAGATGTACAAGTTAACATGTTCCCAAATAAGGTTTTGGGAACAAATTTAAAGTGGTTAAAATAATTAGGCGTTGATTTCTTTGAGATAAAAACTCGGATTAACGCCCACGTACTTTTTAAACGCTGCATAAAAAGTCGATCGATTCGCAAAGCCACTTTGGTAGATATAGGTCTCCAACGTGTATTGATCAAAATCAGCCCGAAGAGAGAGAAAATGATGAATACGTAAGCGATTAATAAATTCGGCAAATGGAATTCCGTAATAAGATTTGACCATCTTCGATAGCTTCGTGGGCGGTATTTCGAATCTAGCGGCCATGGCCGACAAGTCATAACTTGACGCCAAAAAATCGCTTGATTCTTTCACTTGTTGATCAAATGAAATCGCATTCGCCACATTATTAAATTCCGCTATTAATGCGGGCAATAAATCTTTAATTAATGGAATGGTCCTACCCTTCGGCATGATACACCCATCCATATTTTCTTGCACATTGGGCGTGGTAATGAAATACGTGAATAACAAAATACCAATCACACATTTAATCATCTGTGAAGGAGGATCAAATGAATTATGGATAAATAAGTTGACATACTGATATAATTGCAACAAAAAATAAACAGTCACAGCTCCACTCAACATATTCAGCCATAACAACGATTGCTTGTTAACATACCGATATTCCGCCCCTTCTTTTTTCTTTGTCAAGTAAATCAAAAGTAAGGTCGCGACTCCGTATCCAATACCAACTAAAATCGAAATTGGCTGCACAAAGCCGGCGGGAATCCAACCCGAAGGTGTTGATATAAAATATTTATTTTGCGCATAATAATGATTTAAGATATTGACTTTCTCTGCGACAGACAAAAATAAATCAGGCATTACACCAATCATCGTGCCCACTGGAAATACAAAGTGAAGGTATTGCCAGCCATTTAATTTATTGGCCGAACTCAACATACTGCGAACATATAGAAATAAGGTAATCGGCAAAAAGGCTCGTATGATATTCGGGGTTCTCAACAAAAAGAGCATTTTGTAAATATGCTTAGAAGTCAAAGCATAGATATAAAACTCGAGGAAAACGACAGCAAATATGACAAATATGAGGCCGTAAATTTTGGACATTTGGCCGAAACGCAGGACTAAATAACAAATAAAAAACAACCCAATGCCGCTTGTTAAAAATGACAAATAGGGAATATAATCAAACATGGCTACCAGTTAAATGAGTCAACTCAAGAAATTTAGACAAAAAAAACAAAAAACTGGACAAAGCCTATTCGAAAAAAATCCCGTTCCACCAAGCATTGTTCTAATTTTCAATTTCAACTACATAACCCTTTAATTACATGAAAAAACTACTTACCCTCTCGATTTTTTGCTTGCTCACCGCAACGATGTTTGGTCAGGCAAATACAGCTAACTTACAATATTACAAAGTTAAACCTGGACACCGGGGCGCTTTCAACGAAGCCCTTAAAAACCACACAGCAAAATTCCGTAAAGCAGGCACTCCATACGCTTGGGCAATTTTCAATCTCACAGGAGGAAGTCACCATGGAGAAGTGATGTCCCTATATAACATAGGAACATCATGGGCTAAACGGGATGAATTAGGAGCCATACCAACGAACGCTGAGGCCGCCGATGATTTTTACCTCAAGGTTTCTCCGCATATCGAAACGGTAACCGGAGGTGAAATTATTTCCTACCAAGCAGATTACAGCAACTCAAATCCAAGTGAGCGCTCTGCAAAAATTCGTTCGAATATGTTAACCTTGAAATATGCACCGGCACAAGAATTTTGGGACGTTTTGAAACGCTTACCAAAAGCTTGGGACAAAGCAGGTATCAAAATTGCTACCTACCAAACTTCTGGTGCTGCCCGAATCATTTTCGCGCGTCGCTTTACGAATGGATGGAAAGAATTGGATGAGCCTTCCAAATTGAAAGCATCTTACGAGGAAATCTATGGAATAGGATCTTATGATCGTGACATCGCAATTATGCGTAATTACATAGTAGAGAATGAAACCGTATATATGACGCTTCAGCCTGATTTATCATCCAAATAAATTAAAAAATGGCCCAAGCTTGGGCCATTTTTTTTATTATATCATCCCATGGAAGTACACCATCCACATCACCCACCCAAATCCCTCAAAGACTATTTCAGCGAGTTTATTGTCATATTCGTTGCCTTAACGCTTGGATTTATCGTGGAAAACGAACGCGAACATTACATTGAAGGATTACGGGAAAAAGAATTGGCTCAATCCCTTTTAAAAGACCTCGCAGCTGATTCTATTGACTTTAAAGAATTCCAACAAATCAGATTAAAAGAACGAGCATCAGTAAATTCAGCAATAAAAATTATTGAATCAAAAGGTCTGCGACCAGATGACCCCACACTTTACTATCATTTTATTAGCGGCGTGTTCATTTGGCGGCACCCTGAATTCAGACAAGCAAATCTGGATCAAATCATCAGCTCAGGTTCGCTGCGTTACTTCAAAAACGACACCTTAGCTAAAGCCATCTCTGACTTAAAAATGCAATTAAAACGCATTGAATACCGGCAAGACCGAGAAAAAGAATATTTCTATGCGAACATACAACCTTGGGTCGTCAATCATTTAAATCTGACACATGTTGACGCACATCGCAACGGTCTCTCGCGAAAAAAAATGATGGAAATATTATCAAAAAATCTAAGCACAGCCCCTAAAAAACCATATTTTTTGGATGTCCAACACGCCCATATTAATTACAAAACTGCCAATATGTTACGCGGGAGTGATTGGCTGATGAACGTGACAGAAACAGGCTACTATAACTCATATAAAGCAAAAAGTTTCCAACTGCGTAAATTAATTAAATCAAATTTTCCTGAAACAAACTAACATGGAAGTACATCACCCACACCACGCACCTAAGCATTGGAAATCGTATCTAAGCGAATTTTTTATGCTGTTTATGGCCGTTACCCTTGGATTTTTTGTAGAAAATTACCGCGAACATTTTATAGAACGCCAACGTGAAAAAGAGTTTCTTGGACTTATCGTGAAGGACATTCAAATGGACATCCAAATGGTTGATTCCAATTTACACTATCGTCACATTCGAGCAGATATAAGCAAACAATTCGCCAAAAATTTCTTAGAAGACGAATACAAAAAAGACACGGGACCATTCTATTATAATGGGAGACGCCTACACGTTCGTTACCTTTTTGAACGCACAGACGCTGGGTTTCAACTCTTGCGGAATGCTGGAGGACTTCGACTAATTCATAATCAAGTAATTATCCAAGCGATTCAACATTACGAAAATTCAATTGCAGCAATCGAGAAATTCCAAGAAGGTGAAATGAACTACCTACGTGAATATTCAAAATCAAATGGTGACGTTTTTGATGTCAAAGTACTCATGAAATACTCCGGGACTAATGTCTCCAATTATACATCTAACCTCATACCTAAAGGGAATCCGCCACTTTTGACCTATGACTATGCCAAAATAAATGCCATGATGGCTCATTTTTTTGCCATGGATAAAAGCAATTATGTGGTGATGCATTTCGAGGAAAAGTTGAAACAAGAAGGCCAAAATTTAATCAATCAGATTCAACATGAAATTTAATTTCCAGGAGCTGCAAACCCACTTTTCGCCAAAGCATCAAATAACTGCTGCACCTTCGAAATCCCCTTCGAATCATTGAGATCAAAATATCGATACACCTCCAAATCCGTTTTGTGAATCGCTCCTTCCTGAATCGCCCCTTGGGATTTATACTCTGATATCACCCAATCAGCCACAATCTTATAACTCACTTTATCATTCTCCTTAAACTTAAACGCACGATTCAAGGTGAAGAAAGGTGCGTTAGGCATGATTTTGGTTTCAGGAAAACCGTCTAAGACATTGAATTCGATGGGTTTGGCGCTGGCCGACGATGGACTTCCAGCGATAATGATGGGTTTATGCGCCCCTTTGTATCGCTGAACCGCGCGTAAAGCCATTAAAACTGCTGTTTTGTGGTGGCCATGCTGGCCGGCATGCGGCAACATCGTGATGACAAAATCATAATCCCGATCTGCTAAAAGCCGATCCATGCGCCGTTCCACATATGGAATTTCCCAATTTTTTCCAGAGATATAAGGAGTTGGATCTGTGGTATACCAATCATCCGGCTGCTCCATAAAATAGATATTACGGACTCCCATTATTTTACCGGCATTCAGAATTTCCTGCTTCCGCAACATCGGTAAATGCGTACGCGCCACCACAGAATCTGTCAGATTTAATCCATAATACATGGCCCCCAATTGCGAATCCGCAAAGCCCCCTCCGCCATCGGTCATCACCGCCATATCCACAATCCCTTTCAGTTCATGGGTAATTTTAAACATGGTTACGGAAAATCCAGTCTCATCATCGGGGTGCGCTGTGACAACCAGTACTTTGGGAGATTGGGCGCATAATGAGATCGAAATCAAACTGGCGACAAGCGCGAGGATTGGGAAAATTTTTTTCATAGGTTTATCAGCTAAGCTTTAGCGAGTTAACAGAAAAAAAAGAAATTAACAAGCAGAAAGTCATTCATGAGATTTAACAATATTAGCTATCTTGCAGAAACCTCTATTTATGAAAACGATACTGATTAGTCTACTACTTTGTACACGTCTTGTCTGCTTCGGACAAGACCAATTCCTCAAGGACCACTATCATTTCCCCATTGGCGCATCCATGAACCCCCGATTATTGGCGGAAAATGAAGCCTACCGCAAACTTGCTACATCCGAATTCAATAGCGTCACAGCTGAAAATCACA
This sequence comes from Cytophagaceae bacterium, assembly GCA_947461155.1. GTDB lineage: Bacteria > Bacteroidota > Bacteroidia > Cytophagales > Spirosomataceae > Aquirufa. Next base: position 5,641 of record CANHKE010000102.1, read on the forward strand.
TGAAAATGATGTTGGTCCACCCCGAAGCCAATCGATTCGATTTCAGTAAGGGAGATGAAATCGTTGCATTTGCGAAAGGCCAACAAAAACGCGTGCATGGCCATACGTTAGTTTGGCATAATCAAGTTCCCAAATGGATGAACGAGTTTACAGGCGATGCACAAGCATGGGAAAATATGTTGAAAAATCATGT
>CANHKE010000103.1 GCA_947461155.1 Cytophagaceae bacterium
AACGGCTTTTTAGCAATTTTAGGCCAATCCTCTGACAAATCCTTGGTTGGCCTAGGCATCGAATTAACATAGGCCGCCACATCCCACGCCTCTTCGTCACTTAATTGAGGTTTCTCATATGTAGTCCCTTGAGGCATATTGTATTTCACGTAACCCGCAAAATTGGAAATGCGATACAATCCGGCACCCACGTTATAACTGTTTTTTCCCCAAAGTGGTGGATAGGTATATGATTTACCATTTGAGGCCAATAACCCCCCTCCATCGGCCTGGTGACAAGATTGACATTTGGCTACATAAATTTCAGCTCCTTTCATGGGATCACAGGCACGCTTCATAAACTTCAATTTAAATATCCCGGATCCTTTTGGTGAGACTCCTTTTTCAACATCAGTACCTAACCAATGAATATAGGCCAAAATTGCACGCATTTCCCTACCCGTAGAATCCAAAGCCCGACCATTTAAACTCCGCTGAAAACAATCATTTACACGTTTTATTTGATTCTCAATCTTACCCGAACGAGCTCTAAACTTAGGATACGTAGATTCTACAGCAAAATAATTATTGCCCCACGGTTGTGTACCTGCATTTAGGTGACAATTTTGGCAATTCATGCCATTAGACATCGCTTTGACAGAACCTTTGGGTCCTAAATAATCCGAAGTATGGGCAATCAATTCCCTGCCATACTGTACTAATTCCTTTTCTTCGGACGACAAATACATCAATCGCCAATCCGATGGTGCCGTCCATAAATGCGTAAAATTAGAATCTGGAGTTTGGTAAGTGACGGTTGAATCTGCAGAATCTACTTGTACACGATCGTATACTCGAGTAGCTAACACACCAAACAAAACCAACAAAAAGACGTAAAGCAAAGATGTCAGAAACGTAAATGAATGTTTGTTTTGATGATTCACAATTTTTTATTTGAATTAGACTCAAAATTAATGGAGTCCGGTAAAAGTCTAGGTGACTATTATCACGTCTTACACCCCTTAATATTACAAAATATTACACAATTAGTTTATCAAGATACCATGTGACCAAATTTATCATCACGTAAGCATCACGAAAATTGGAATGTTTCACCGAGATTCTAGCCACTAAAATGCAGGAAAAAAATGTACTTTTGTACGTCAATTCTTCTACAAAATGCACATTTTAATCGTTCATGATCAGAAAATACCAGTTGCTGGTTATGGAGGAACCGAACGGGTGATTTGGGGCTTAGCGAAATCCTTACAAGGACTCGGGCACCAAGTCACCTTTTTAGTACCCCTAGGTTCTCATTGTCCCTTTGCGACGGTGATACCCTGGAATCCAAATATATCCCTGAACGAACAAATTCCAGATTCAATCGATGTTGTTCACCTAAATCATACGCCGAATGAGCCGATAAAAAAGCCATTCGTGGTGACCGTGCACGGAAATCCAAGTGGGGAAACTCCGCTGAATATCAATTCGATTTTTGTTTCAAAAAACCATGCCAACCGCTACGGATCGAATTCGTTTGTTCATAACGGCTTAGATTGGGATGATTATGGCAAACCCGACTTAAACCAGCCACGTGATTATTTACACTTTTTAGGCAAAGCCGCTTGGCGCGTGAAAAATGTGCAAGGAGCGATTGACACAATCTTGCTTACCCACAATGAAAAAATGGCCGTCCTCGGCGGCACGCGCTTAAATCTGAAAATGGGTTTCCGCATGACCTGGAGCTCGCGCATTCAGTTTCATGGAACGGTGGGAGGCCAACAAAAATTAGATCTCCTCTCCCATTCCAAAGGTTTACTATTTCCGGTCCGCTGGCACGAACCCTTTGGATTAGCCATCACCGAAAGCTTGTATTTTGGTTGCCCTGTTTTTGCAACACCATACGGATCTTTGCCAGAATTAGTCCCAGAAGAATTTGGGTTTTTAAGTGATCAGGAAGATAAAATGGCAGATGCGATTCAACATGCCGACGAATACAATAAACAACATTGTCATGCCTATGCGCGGGATGTATTTGATTCACTCACCATGGCGAATAAATACGTAAAAGCTTACGAAAAGGTATTAAATGGTCATTTTCTGAGTGAGCGTACCCCTGATTTACTGGAGAAATATCCTCCTAAATTTTTAGCCTGGAATAACAAAAGCCTGTGATTTGCATCACAGGCTTTTTCAATGGATAAATCTTATTTGATTTAGTATTTTAGGTAAGCCCAACCGGCCTCTTGCTTGAGAACAACCTCCGCAACTCCAGAAGGAACAGTTCCTGCTTGAGTTAAGATGGTAGCCCGGTCGATTTTACGCTCACGAATCGTATTTTCACACGCTTTAAATAAAACACCAGCAGCAGCAAGTGCCGTTATTTGGGCTTTTTGCGTTGTTTTGCCATCAATCAAGATACCAATTCCTGAACCATGTGCAACCAATTCTATTTGCGTGTTAGCACCTAATGCAATTTGCAGATTGGATATATTTTTCAATGCACCATGCCAAACCAGCGTATCCGAAGTGTTTAGTTGGACAACCACTTTATGAACAGGATTTTGCGCCTGTGCTGCAAAAACAGCGAAAATGGCAAGAATGTAGGTTAGTATCGTTTTTTTCATAGGTATTTATTTTTTACGAATCTAAACATTTGGATTTACAAAAGCGATTAATCAAACTTGGCATCGAGACAATTATCACGAATCAGTCATTTTTACGCCCCTATCTTTGACACATTAAATAAAACAACATGTTACAATTCATAAAAAACATCTTGGGTTTTGGCCCTAAAATCGATATTAATGCCTTGATTGCGCAAGGCGCCACAGTGGTAGATGTTCGGACACCGGCAGAATACAAAGACGGTCATGTAAAAGGATCCATCAACCTTCCGTTACAAACGTTAGGGAGCCAAATGAACAAATTGAAGAAAGATCAAGTTATTATCACGTGTTGCCGGTCTGGTAGCAGAAGCGGAATGGCTCGTAGGCAATTACAAGCTGCCGGATTCACGCAAGTGTATAATGGTGGGCCGTGGAATTCAATTAAGAAGTAAGAGAGAAGAGAGAAGAGAGAAGAGAGAAGAGAGAAGAGAGAAGATCTTTGCCTTCGGACTCCGGACTAAATTCAATATTAAAAAAGCTAGCGACTAGAGACTAGCGACTAATGACGATTCGATATGAGCAAATTCGCAGAACTATTAAAATCACCAGAACCGGTGTTGGTCGACTTCTCCGCTGAGTGGTGCGGTCCATGTAAGCAATTGAAACCTATTTTGGAACAACTAAAAACCAAAGTGGGCGAATCTGCTAAAATCATCAAAATAGATGTAGATAAAAACAGATCTCTGGCGGAAAAATTCCAAATTCGTTCGGTACCCACGTTGATACTTTTCAAGGATGGAAAATCCGTTTGGCGGCAATCAGGCGTCATTCAGGCAAGTACCTTGGAAGGGATTATTAAACAGTATAAATAGTCGTCAGTCGCTAGTCGTCAGTCGCTAGTCGTCAGTCACTAGTCGATAGTCTAAATAAAGAACAATTATTTTTTTTAAAATACTTCAATATGAAAATCATAAAAAATATTTTCACCTCCCTACTTATAGCTTTATCATTATTCGGATGCACGAAAAAAGAGGGATTGCAAAATTTAGCGGCAACTGAATTCCAAACTGAATTAAAATCAGCGGAACCTGGCCAAATTCTAGATGTCCGCACAATAGACGAATATGCGAAAGGACATATCGAGGGCGCCATTTTAGCGGATATAACGAGTGATGCATTCCAAAATGCAGTGGCTAACCTAGACAAAACAAAAACAGTTTACGTGTATTGTCTTTCCGGTGGCCGATCCGGTTCAGCAGCATCCCAACTGCAAGAAATGGGTTTTAAATCAATCGTCAATTTAACCGGCGGGATGCTAGCCTGGCAATCAGCCAACTTACCCGTAACCACACAAGAAGGTTCGGCACAGCCATCCGAGGGAATGACTTTAGCTGATTTTGACAATCAAATCAAAGGCAAAAAACTAGTCATCGTTGATTATAATGCGACTTGGTGTGGCCCATGCAAACAATTAAGCCCCGTTTTAGAGGCTTGGGTAAAAGAGCAAAAAGGCACAGTAGAATTGATTAAAATTGACGTAGACGAGAATCAAGAACTCGCGAAAGCCAAACAAATTGAATCCATCCCCTACTTAGAATTCTATAAAGATGGAAAATTAGCCGACAAGCAAATTGGGATGGGCGAAGCGAAAGCGATGACAGATAAGTGGAAGCAAATTCTTCTATAAAATAGAAGTAAGAAGTAAGAGGTAAGAAGGAAGAAGTAAGAGGTAAGGGGCATAAAAAGCAAATTAATACCTCTTACTTCTTACCTCTTACTTCTTACTTCCCTATTGATTGTCTAATGCCAGAAATATTACTTCTGCTTCTCAAACCCTAACGACACCGAATTAACGCAATAGCGTAATCCTGTATCCGTAGGACCATCATCAAACACGTGACCTAAATGTCCGCCACATTTGGCGCAAGTAATCTCGACACGACGCATACCTAAGGTCAAATCTGCTGTTTCTTTAATGACACCCGCTTTGATTTCTTTATCGAAAGAAGGCCAGCCGCAATGTGAATCGAACTTGGAATCTGATTTAAACAAACGCGTTCCACAGCCCCGGCACGTATAATACCCCTCCTCATTATGCATTAAGAATTTACCTGTATATGGACGTTCCGTGCCTTTTTGACGTAAAATATAGTATTCATCTTCGCTCAAACGAGCCTTCCATTCAGCCTCAGATACCGGTAATTTGTCCATAGAAATTGATGTTTTAGGCGTTTGACTGCAGGCTTGAAATACCAAGGCCATTGCAAATAAGAAATATGGAAATGCTTTCATAAGATTTCGTTTAGCATGAAACGAAAAAAAACTCGAAATGTTTTACTCAATCAAATCTCCCAAGAACATGAGATATGGAGTTTCAGCCGGAGAATCGATATCCTTATAGCGATGATAGTTTCCCAATATCAAATTTTGAATTGTTTTTTTCAATCGCTTCCAGCGCGCCTCTGGTAAATTGGCCCGGCGATCCCAATATTCAATCCGCGTATCCAAAGGTTCAAATCGCTGATTCGGAAATTTGGCCGAAACCGCCTCCCGAAGTGCTAATAAAAATTCTAATTTCTTCCGATAAGGACCCACTTTATCCTCATGTGGCCGTTGAATACGCTCCCACATCGTTGGCGGAATACCCTGATTTCCCTTCACGCCTACCTGTTGTTCAGAATGCAAACGATATTGCACATAGGTCGCTGGAATAAAATCAATCCGATTCTCCAATGCCGCCGAAATGCCCATCCAAGCATCATGCAAAAAGAATCCTGGCAAATTAGTCGGAAAAGGAGATATTTTATCCAAAAAACGCTTCCGAATTCCCATCGTACAACCCGTCACTCGATTCCCATCCAATAAAATATCTAGGGATTTCCCGGCACGCCACTCTTTTTGTTGCTGCTCCCGAAAACGAAACGTAGACCATAATTTCTTACCGGAAATTTGGCCAAATTCATCCACCAATAAGGCATCCGTAAATACCACTTCTGCTTGATCGTGATGATTAAAATACGTAGAAATACGTTCGATTTTTTGATGATCCCAATAGTCATCTTGATCGGCAGGGAAAATATAATCCCCCGTACAAAGCGATAAAGCCTTTTGGAAATTTTGATACGTCCCTAAACGTTCTGGATTGCGGTGAATCACCAAAGGAAGTCGATCCGTAAATTGCT
>CANHKE010000104.1 GCA_947461155.1 Cytophagaceae bacterium
AAATTACGCGCCAACGCGTGCGACCGGAGATGAATGTGTCCACGCATGAGACATGTCCAAGTTGTGGGGGTACCGGAAGTATTACAGCGAGTATCGCTGTTTCTGAAATTATTGCCCAGCATGTCGAGCATCTTGTGACGAAGCAAAATGAGAAAAAATTAACCTTATTGGTTCACCCTTTCTTGTCTGCTTATTTTACCAAAGGATTCCCATCGATTCGCATGAATTGGTTTGTGAAATACAAAACATGGATTTCCATCATGGAAGACTCCTCATTTGGCATAACAGAATTTAAGTTCTTAAACCAAAATGGAGATGAAATTGAAATATCATCTTAAGCATTTTATTGTCCTAATTAGTTTCCTACCATTGGCCTTCCACGCGCAAGGCCAATGGTGGAAATTGACGGAAGAGGCTGAAAAAGAACGCTCGAAAGGCATGCTTTTGCTTACCGCCGAGGTGCAAATTGAGGCGACTACCGCGATCAATCAAATGTATAACTTCCACTTCCCGGAAGCAGAACGCGAATTCAATTACCTCAAAGTTAAATACCCGAAACATCCATTGCCCGACTTCCTACTCGGCCTGATGCAATGGTGGAAAATTGTTCCAAATACAAAAAGTGAAGTCTATGATGATCGATTGATCGAATACATGGACAGTAGCATCGAAAAAGCAGAAGTTATTTGGGATGAAACCGAAAATCCAGAAGCTGCCTTTTTTATGGCTGCCGCCTATGCATTTAAAGGTCGCCTCCATGCGGAGCGGAAAAATTGGACACGAGCTACCTTATCCGCCAAAAATGCACTTAAGTACCTCGAATATTCCCGAAACTTTGCAGATTTTAGTCCTGAACTCATGTTTGGAGATGGTTTGTACAATTATTATTACCATTTCATCAAGCAAAATTTCCCGTTATTGAGACCTGTGCTTTGGCTGTTTCCAAAGGCCAACAAACTGCAAGGAATTAAACAGCTTGAACAAGTTAGTTACCAAGCATTTTATACGCGTACAGAGGCGCGCTACTTTCTATTGCAGATTTATGCGATGGAAAATATGGCTGATAAGTCCTATGACATGGCCAAGTACACGCATGAAAATTACCCGGATAACCCTTTTTTCCACCGTTACCATGCCCGAGCAGCGTTTATGGTGGGCAAATTAGATGAAGCGGAAGAACAAGCAAAATCAATCCTGGATCGAATCGAAAACCACCAAGTAGGCTACGAAGGCGTATCAGGCCGCTATGCCAGCTACATTCTTGGCTATTACAACTTATACGTATTTAAAAATCGGACTGAGGCTAAAAAACGCTTTTTGCAATGCATGGAGTTTAGTAAACAAACTGACGCCTTGGAATCCGGGTACTATTGGGCATCTGTTTTAGGTCTTGCGCGCATCGCTTTTCAAGAAACGGATTACGATTTAGCCGTAACCTATTGCAAAGAAGTTTTAGATAAAGCTGATAGAAAGTCGGCGCAACACACCGAAGCCAAAAAGCTTTTATCCGAATCAAAAAAGGCACGGAGAAGACAAAAGTAGGCTCAATAATTCCGTATCTTTACGGCTGAAAATCGACTATGAAAGCGGAATTAATCAAAAAGTATTTTCCTGAAATTACGGAAGTCCAATTAGGCCAATTTGAACAATTGTTCCCTTTGTATGTCGAATGGAATGAAAAAATCAATGTTGTATCGCGGAAAGACATCGAAAATTTGATGTTGCATCACGTGCTCCATTCGCTGGCAATCGCCAAATTTATTCAGTTTAGACCGGGTACCGAAATTTTGGATGTAGGCACCGGCGGCGGTTTCCCCGGAATCCCGTTGGCCATCTTGTTTCCTGAATGTTCATTTTTATTAGTGGACAGTATCGGTAAAAAAATAAAGGTTGTTGAAGGAGTCGCGGAAGGACTTGGGTTATCGAATGTAAGTGCCCAACATACCCGAGCGGAAGATGTTGACCAGGACTTTGAATTTATTATTAGTCGGGCCGTTACCCGCCTCAGCCCATTCTATTATTGGGTTCGTAAAAAAATTAGCCCAAATCATTTTCATACCAAACGGAATGGATTAATCTTGTTAAAAGGAGGCGATTTAAAAGAGGAAATTGACGAGCTCGAAAGAAAAACGAAAGTAGTCGAACTGGCTACTTATTTTGAAGAAACCTTTTTTGAAACGAAAAAACTCGTTTACGTTCCCATGTAATTCGTCAATATGGTATCAATTTCAGTCGCTTTATGTACGTACAATGGGGAGGAATTTTTGCCCAAACAGCTTGAATCAATTAAGCAACAATCGAGTGCGATACATGAACTTGTCGTATGTGACGACGGATCGCGCGACGCAACCCTGACCATTCTAGAAAAATTTAAGCAGTCGGTTAATTTCCCCGTACATATATACCAAAATACGACTAACCTAGGAAGTAGTAAGAATTTTGAACAATGCTTACAAAAATGTACAGGGGAGTTTATTTTCTTGTGCGACCAGGATGATGTTTGGATGCCAAACAAAGTCGAAAAAATGCTGGCCTACTTCCAAGCACATACGACTCATGAAGCGGTATTTTCCAATGCACAGATCATAGACCAACGCGGACTTCAGACTGGGAATACCTCATTTAATCAAATTGAATTTAATCAGGAGGCGCAAGCCAAATGGATTGCTGGTGGATCATTTGAAATCCTTTTAAAAGGCTATGTGGTTACAGGCGCAACTATGGCGATACGCAAGCGCTGTTTGCCCAACTTGATTCCTGTTCCCGATATTATTCCCGAGCTGATTCACGATGGCTGGATGGCCCTAAAACTAGCCATTCAAAACCAAATAGGTTTTATAGCGGAACCATTAATACAATATCGCGAGCATGAAAGCCAACAAGTTGGCCTAAAAGCCAAAAACGAACGCGTTTCATTAATTGACCGATTTACACGGTCGAGAAATGACAAATTATATCGAATAAGAAAAAAGCATGAAGATGCAAAGGCGCTGTATCAGTATATCCTTGCGTTACCAAATATTCCGGATGAGGTGATCAATAGGCTGGAAAATCGCCACGATTTTTATGCCATGCGGGCCAACTTACCCTCGAATAGATTCTTACGTTTATTTCCGATATCGAAACATGTAATTTCGGGTTCCTATAAGAGATTAGAGGGTGGTAAATGGTGGAGACCAATTTTAGGAGATTTATTCGAATAATATGCAACAAGTCGCGGTCGTAATTCCTGTCTACCAACCTACCCTTTCTGAAACAGAACAGATCTCGTTGCGGCAGTGTAATCGTGTATTAGGCCACTATCCGATCCTAATCATCGCTCCAGAAAATTTGAATACTGATTTTCTAGCCGCATTTTTGGATACGTATACCGTAATTACTTTCTCGGCATCATATTTCAAAAGTACCAAAACCTACAACCACTTATTGGTCAGCGAATTATTTTATCAAAAATTCCTATCCTTTGAATATATATTGATTTACCAATTGGATGCTTATGTGTTTGCAGACCAATTAGCTGATTGGTGCCACAAGGGCTATGACTACATTGGGGCACCTAAATTAAAATTGGAGCACGTAAATGGAAGTCAAAATATAATATGTTCAGAGCCCGTCTTACTGAATGGTGGATTGTCGCTTCGAAATGTCAAATCACTTTTACGGTATATCCGAATCTATGGTTATTTTTTCAACACATGGGTAGCGAATGAAGATGCCATGTTTTCGTTTGCTCAAAGACGTGCTTATCCATTTCGTTGGCTATTGAAATTACCTACTTGGCAAGAAGCCTTAGCATTTTCTATTGAAAAAAATCCACAAACTGGAATTAGATTATTAGGTGGGGAATTGCCCTTTGGATGTCACGCGTGGGAAAAATACAATCCCAATTTTTGGAGAACCTATATTAAGTAAATAAGGGTTAAGCTAAGGACTGAAAATGCTCGCGTAGCGGTTTGACTTGACGGCGCGAAATCGAAATCACTTCCTCATTCACCAGTCGAATAGATTTTTGCGATTTGAAATCAATGTGCGAAATGGCAGATGGATTGATTAATGCAGATTTGGATGGCCGGATAAAACCGTCGTTTATTAATAGATTAGCGAAATGTTTTAAGGTACGGCAAGACAGTATTTTGCGTCCATCTTTCAAAAAGAAATTGGAGTAATTTCCTTCGCCTCGAATGAATAAAATATCCGAAGACAATACCTGGGTTGCCCCTAGTATGATGGTCGTCGGTTCCGTTGTGGCGTTCATCTGCATACCTTATCAATCATTGTTTCTAAGTCAAAAGTAGACTAAAGAGATGGGGTAAATGAGAAGATTTGCGTTATTTGCGTTATTGCTGTTTTTTATAGAATAAAACGTTTATTAAAAGGTTCGACCGAAATGTTACTAAATATGTTTAAACACAAAATCTCTTATTTAAAAGCAACAAAACGCCCTATGTTACATTTTTAGTCCAATCAAATAACGTATTAAACGGAGTACACCCAATTGATAAATAAATTAATATTACAAACCTTTTTAACTAGACGTTATAATTATGAAAACAAGAAGATTCGGTCGAACAGGATGGCTGGTGAGTGAAATGGGATATGGCATGTGGGGGCTCGCAGGATGGACTGGTTCCGACATAGATGAAGTAAACAAATCCTTGGACCATGCGGTATCATTGGGTTGTAATTTCTTCGATACCGCTTGGGGGTATGCTGAGGGTAAAAGTGAGCAAATTTTAGGTTCGTTGATTAAACGACATGCGGACACTAAAATTTATGCAGCCACTAAAATTCCGCCCAAAAACTTTACATGGCCATCTAAGTCGCATTTTAATTTAGCTGACTGCTTTCCGGCTGATCACATCATTGAATACACCGAGAAAAGCTTAAAAAATCTTGGCGTTGAACAAATCGATTTGCAGCAATTCCATGTATGGGAAGATGCGTGGGCAAATCAAGAAGAATGGCAAAGAGCCGTTGAAACATTAACGAAAGAAGGAAAAGTCGCCCACTGGGGTGTATCTGTTAACCGCTGGGAGCCAAATAACTGTTTAGAAACATTGAAAACAGGACATATTTCATCTGTTCAAGTGATTTATAACATCTTTGACCAAAATCCGGAAGATGCGCTGTTCCCTTTATGTAAGGACTTGGATGTAGCCATCATCGCGCGAGTTCCGTTTGACGAAGGCACACTTACGGGAACCATGAGTTATGATACGACTTTCCCAGCTGATGATTGGCGCTCAACCTATTTCGTTCCGGAGAATTTGATCTCAAGCGTAGATCACGCCAATGCGTTAAAGCCATTAATTCCTGAAGGTATGGATATGCCTGAAATGGCACTACGATTTATTTTATCTAATCCAGACGTCGGAACGATTATTCCGGGCATGCGTAAAATTAACCACGCCGCAAACAACATTGCATGTTCTGACGGAGCAGGTCTTTCACAAGCATTATTAGCTGAATTGAAACAACATCGCTGGGATCGCCAACCTACTGAATGGTCCCAGTAGCCTGAACAAATAATTCTTTGAGCTTTGGCTCTTCGCGGAATCCCGACGTTTTTTGAAGCATTTTACCTCGGTGAAATACAAGAAAACTCGGGATTTCGTCGATTCCATAAGCTTGTAATATGGCCTGATTGCCATCGGCCTCCACTTTTAGCACCGTTACCTTTCCTGTAAATTCAGACGAAAGTTGGTCCACAATCGGCATCATTTTCAAACAAGGA
>CANHKE010000105.1 GCA_947461155.1 Cytophagaceae bacterium
GCAAAAGAATAAAACAAATCACTTGCCCCTAACCTATCCACTATTCCCGCCAAAATTTTGCGCGAATTAATGATAAGATTGGTTTTAAGTTGCAACGATTGAAATATCGCCTGAAACAAAGCAATTAATTCTGCCTCATTAACTAACGAATCGGATCCAATGATATCCGCGTCACATTGATAAAACTCCCGATATCGCCCTTTTTGAGGACGATCTGCACGCCATACCGGTTGAATTTGAGAGCGTCGGAATGGGAAAGCTAACTCATTGCGATTCATAGCTACAAATCGAGCAAAAGGGACAGTTAAATCATAACGCAACCCTTTTTCCGAAATTTTTGGCAATAAAGCCTTAGAACCTGCTTGAATCGTTTGCGGGTCCGATTTACTTAAATAATCCCCAGAATTTAAAATTTTAAAAAGTAATTGGTCGCCTTCATCTCCATATTTGCCAGTCAAAACCGACAAATTTTCCATAGCCGGAGTCTCAATACTTTGAAAACCAAAAGCCTCAAAATGACCTTTAATAATCGAAAAAACATAGTTCCGAAGAGCCATTTCTTTTGGACCAAAATCTCTTGTACCTCGTGCGTTATTGGGCTTTTGAATTATTTTCATAAAACAAATTTAATTATTCGAGGCAGATTATTTGATATCTACGCAATAATTCCTATTTTTGCAGACCAAAATTATTATCGACATGGCCGTAACTAGATTAAAAAGAAAAGACAGAAGAAATAAAGCTGTAGCTAACAATAAAGTGGAAGCTATCAGAATCTTAAAACAAAGACCAATTATTAAATTAGTAGATGTAGAAGCTATCAAAGCTTCATTTGCTAAATAATAAATATTTCTTGAAATTAGAACCGGTATATACTACCGGTTTTTTTTTGTACCAAAATATTCAACCATACCTATGAAAACTAAACTTATTTTGACCGCAGTAGCTAGCTTTTGTTTGAGCTACATTGCCCAAGCACAAGACCACCGTCATGTCGTTAAAAACCCAACAAAACCAGGAGACTCGGAATATTGGGATCCAGAAGTACGGGTGGTTACCCCAGGAGCAATTCCTTCTGATGCCATTGTCTTATTTGATGGTAAAGATTTAAATAATTGGGAATCTGTTAAAGACGGCGGTCCAGCACTTTGGAAAGTTGAAGAAGGGAAAATGACAGTCGTTCGTGGAGCAGGTCATATTTCAACCAAACAAAAATTCACGAACTACCAATTACATATTGAATGGCAATCTCCTATCGAACCTGAAACATTAAAAAGTCAAGGGAAAGGAAATAGTGGTATTTTCATGCAAGGCATGTATGAAGTTCAAGTTTTAAACTCATACAATAATCGTACCTATCGAAATGGTCAAGCCGGAAGTATTTATAAGCAATCTGCACCATTAGTAAATGCGACTTCCCCGATGGGCGAATGGAATGTGTATGATATTATTTACACAGCCCCAGTGTTTACAATTAACGGAGGAATTCAAACTCCTGCATACGTTACAGTTATTCATAACGGAGTTGTTGTGCAGAATCACACCAAAATTCAAGGTACGACTGAGTATATAGGTCAACCCTTAAATCCAGTTCACGGACCAGGTCCAATTAGTTTACAAGACCACGGCAATGCTGTTAGTTTTCGTAATATCTGGTTACGTGAAATGTAATATTCTTTAATTTTTCATAAGGAAGGTTTTTTATTCGAAAAACCTTCCTTTTTTTGTTCTATGAAACACATTATCAGCTGGGTACTTCGTCACATTCCAAGAAAATTTATCCAATTATTTGCTCATCGATTCATTAAACTATATAGTTTATTTCTATCTGGGAATAAGGTCTATTGCCCAGTCTGCGATCATTCATTTGCTAAATTTCTACCCTATGGTCGATTACAACCAAGGGAAAATGCATTATGCCCTTCTTGCCTTAGTTTAGAAAGACATCGTTTGATGCATTTATTTCTGAAAAATGAAACCGACTTTTATACCGGAAGACCCCGTGTCCTTCACGTGGCACCCGAATATTGTTTCATAGATCGCTTTGAGAAATATTTAGGTGACAACTACATCACGGCAGATATCGAATCCCCATTGGCCAAAGTCCGAATGGATCTTCATGATATTCCTTTTGAAGACAATTCGTTTGATGTCGTATTTTGCAACCACGTATTAGAACATGTCAAAGATGATGTTCGTTGTATGCAAGAAATTCGTCGTGTGTTAAAACCAGATGGATTTGCTTTATGTCAAAGTCCACAGCGATATGATTTAGAGACAACATACGAAGATCCAAGCATTACAGATCCCAAAGAACGTGAAATTCATTTCTTGCAAGATGATCACTTACGTATCTATGGTCGTGATTTTGGCAAGCAACTCGAGAATTCAGGATTTACCGTCTTGGATGTCAATATGATTGAAAAATTAGGGTTAACCGAGAGTAAACGTATGGCATTGCCATTAGATGAAGTTATCTATAAATGTCAAAAATAATATGCGCTATAAACCATTCCCCTCCGAGCTATTTCAACATAACCGAAAAAAATTAATAGCGGAATTACCTCCGAAATCAATTGTAATTATTAGTTCCAATGACATCATGCCAACGAACGCAGATGGCAGCATGGGATTTAAACAACAGACAGATTTGTTTTATCTGTCAGGATTAGATCAAGAAGAAACGCTCCTTGTCATCTATCCAGATGCACCGGAGGCACATTTGCGCGAAATCGCCTTTGTTCGTGAAACATCTGAACTTATCTCAATTTGGGAAGGTCATAAATATTCAAAGGTAGAAGCGACTCAAATCAGTGGCATAAAAAATATTCAATGGACTACTAACTTTGATGCCATTCTTAAAACTTTAATCTATTCGGCAGAAACGATTTACCTGTTAGATAATGAACATATGCGCAACAGTTCGGCGGTCGAAACTCAAAACGTAAGATTGGTTGAAAGGATCAAAGCAAAATATCCATTGCATCGCATCGGCCGCATAGCTCCTATTTTGAATACCTTGCGTATGAAGAAAGAAACGGCGGAAATTGACGCTTTGCAAAAGGCGATTGATATTACGGAAAGTGGGTTTCGCCGGGTCTTGGAATTTGTCAAACCAGGAGTTTGGGAAAATGAAATTGAGGCAGAGTTTATTCACGAATTCATTAAATTAAGAAGTGGGGGTTTTGCCTATACACCCATTATTGCTTCAGGTGCGAATGCATGCGTGCTACATTACATTGAAAATGAACTCGAATGCAAGGACGGAGAATTACTTTTGCTTGATGTAGGTGCATCATACGGGAATTACAATGCAGATATGACGCGCACCATACCTGTTAACGGCAAATTTAGTCCAAGACAACGACAAGTATATCAGGCAGTTTTAGCCGTACTAAACTATGCATCCGATATCATGCGTCCTGGGGTTTATTGGGTAGATTACCAACGGTCCGTTGAGGTATTTATGGAAAGTCAGTTAATCGAATTAGGTTTATTCACGAAAAAGGATGTTGAAAATCAGGATCCTACCCAACCCTTATTTAAAAAATACTTTATGCACGGCGTAGCGCATCATTTGGGATTAGATGTGCATGATGTTTGGGATAAATACAAACCATTTGAAGCAGGTATGGTGCTTACCTGTGAACCAGGTATATACATTCGCGAAGAAGGGATAGGTATACGATTAGAAAACAATTTGCTGATCACGAATGGTCCAGCCATTAATTTAATGGCGAATATTCCAATTGAAATAGACGAAATTGAATCTTTAATGGCTCGCTAATGATCAAGGGAGAACTTTCGATCTTACTATGTTTGATAATTATGTTGGCAGGTATATTTTACCTAGCGAAATTAAACAAAAAATTACTCAAGCTTGTATTTAGCGCAATTCCTCCGTTATTATTTTGCTACTTTTTACCCTCGCTCTTTGTTGAATATGGGCTAATCGAAATTGGCCAAACTGACTTAAACGGTACTTTAGCGAAAACCATATTGCCTTTCTGTATTTTCTATTTTACGCTAGGTCTTCCGATTCAAAAATTAAAATCAATCGGAAAAAAACCAATCATATTGTTTTTAGTTGGTGCTTTGGGTGTCATCATCGGTGGTCCCATTTCATTATCCATAAGTCACTACTTTTTCCCTTCTGAATTCAATGCTGAATCATATAAAGGTATGGCAACCATTGCTGGGTCTTGGATAGGCGGTACCGCAAATCAAATGGCCTTAAATGCCATATTTTTACCTTCAGCCAATGAACTCGCGAAAGCAGTGACGGTCGATGTTTTTTTTGGCGAGACTTGGCTTGCCATTTTGTTATTTTTAATACCCTTTCAAAAACGGATCAATCAATATTTAAAGGCTACTTTTGATCCAAGTGAGATTTCGTCTACATGGGATAATGAGATTATAGTCAAAAAATTTACATTCAATAACCTCATATACATTTTAGGTTTAGGTTTTACGATATCCGTATTGAGTACTAATTTGGGACAATCAATTACCAAATCCGTTGGAATCAGTTTTTTAAATGCTAGCTTTTGGACTTTTTTACTTTGTACCATCTTAGGCATAGCGTTAGGATTTAGTCCATTACGCAAATTATATGCGGAAGGCGGCGACGTCATCGCGACCTTGTTTTTATATTTCATCATTGCCTCAATCGGCTTAAAAATATCATTAAGTCATTTATTTTCTACTCCACTCCTACTATTTACAGGTTTTATATGGATAAGCATTCACGGCTTAGTTATATTTGCAGTTGGAAAATGGATTAAGGCACCATACCACTACATGGCCATCGCATCACAAGCGAATGTAGGCGGAATTGCATCGGCATCTGTACTTGCCACCGCGATTAGTCCAAGGCTGACTCCTTTAGGTGTTATTTTGGCGCTGCTGGGATATGCGATTGGGACGTATGGGGGATATATTTCGGCTTTACTCATGCAATGGGTAGGTCAAACTTACTAGTAGTATAAAAAATACATGAAAAACATTCGTAATTTTTGCATTATTGCACACATTGATCACGGGAAAAGTACACTAGCTGATCGTTTAATTGAATTCACGAATACCGTTCAAAAACGGGATATGATGAATCAATTATTAGATGACATGGACCTCGAACGAGAGCGTGGTATCACCATTAAATCCCATGCGATTCAAATGCAATATCCGAAAGATGGCGAGGTTTATACGTTCAATTTAATTGATACTCCTGGTCACGTCGATTTCTCCTATGAAGTTTCGCGGTCCATTGCAGCTTGTGAAGGCGCCTTATTAATTGTTGATGCCTCACAGGGTATCGAAGCGCAAACAATTTCCAATTTATATTTGGCGATTAATCATGACTTGGAAATTATTCCAGTTTTGAATAAAATTGACTTACCTGGTGCGATGCCAGATGAAGTCTCAGATCAAATTATTGATTTAATCGGCTGTAAAAAAGAAGATATCATTCATGCTTCTGGTAAAGAAGGCATCGGCATTCAAGACATTTTAGATGCCGTTGTCGCTCGGGTGCCTGCTCCCAAAGGTGACCCAAATGAACCATTACAAGCATTAATCTTTGATTCCACGTTTAATTCATACCGAGGTATTGAAGTAATTTTTCGTGTATACAACGGTGAAATACGAAAAGGTGACCGAGTCAAATTTATCAATACTGGCAAAGAA
>CANHKE010000106.1 GCA_947461155.1 Cytophagaceae bacterium
CAGAAGTTACTCGCTCAGCAATTAGTTCAATAGATCCGCAATCGCATCTTCGACTTTTTCGAATCCGAAGCGACTCCAAACGGCATCTTTTTGAGCTTGAATTTCAGGTAATCCTAAATTGCCGATACTGCCTAAATGGGTGTGATTGATCTCACGCGAACTGCCGTTGAATTCACCCGCCTCGATCATTTTGCCCACTTGCACATACGCTTCCCGGAAAGGCATTCCGGCAACGACTAATTTATTTACTTCTTCGACTGAGAATAATAGATCGTATTTTACATCCGTCAATAGGTCCGCCTTCACCTTCATGTGCGTGACCATGTATTGCGTAATTTCCAGGCAATCTTTGATTTCGTCGATGGCGGGCATCAACAACTCTTTGGTTAATTGGAATTCCCGGTGGTACCCCGATGGCAAGTTGCTCATGAGCAATTGCATTTGGTTCGGAACCGCCTTGAGTTTATTCGATTTGCCACGTAGTAATTCCGCGACATCGGGGTTCTTTTTATGCGGCATGATCGAGCTTCCAGTCGTCAATGAACTTGGTAATTCGATAAAGCCAAAGTTTTGGGAGTTGTATAAACAAACGTCCATCGCTAAACGGCTTAAAGTCGTTGCGATTTGGCTGATGGCATTTAATACATAAAATTCCGTTTTTCCACGGGACATTTGGGCATTGACCACATTCACATGCGGCGCCTCAAAGCCTAATAAAACAGTGGTTAATTTCCGGTCCAACGGAAACGAGGAACCATATCCGGCTCCGGAACCCAATGGGTTTTTATTCGCCAAACGGAACGCCGCTTCTAATAATTCTGCGTCCTCGACCAAACATTCCGCATAGGCACCGAACCACAATCCAAAGGATGAAGGCATCGCGATTTGCAAGTGCGTATAACCAGGCAATAAATCGTTTTTGTGGGCTTCGCTTTTGGTCAATAAAAGATCAAATAAATCCTCCACCGCATCTGCGATTTCCATGATTTCAGCCCGCATGAATAATTTCAAATCCACTAAAACTTGGTCATTCCGCGAACGGCCCGCATGAATTTTCTTACCTAAGTCGCCGAGTTTTTTAGTCAACAAATATTCGATTTGGGAATGGACATCTTCCATGCCTTCTTCGATGACGAACGTTCCTTCTTCTATCGTGTCCAATATATTTTTCAACTCGACACAAAGTGGCGCTAATTCATCAGCAGGCAAAAGACCTACGTGCTCCAGCATGGTGATGTGCGCGAGTGAACCCATGACGTCGTAGCGCGCCAACTGCAAATCGTATACAGGGTCGTTTCCAATCGTGAATTGCTCAATGATTGCGTCCGTTACTTGATTCTCTTTTTGCCAAAGTTTTGCCACGATCGTATTAGATTAATTGTGATAATATGTGCTGATAGGTTTCAATACCCTGTTTCAGTTCGTCTAAATAAATAAATTCATCCGCCGTATGGCTTCTGCCTGAATGACCAGGTCCGATTTTTACCGATGGGAATGGCATTAATGCTTGATCCGATAGCGTAGGCGAGCCAAATGTCGGTATCCCCAACGCAGCCGCAGCCTTGAGTACCGGGTGACCATCCGGTATTTTACTTGATTGCAAACGGATGCTCCGCGGAGTTAATTCGGCGTGAACGAATCCACGTAAGGTTTCGAGAACTTGTTCCAAAGAATAACATTCGTTCACCCGACAATCAATCGTATAGTGACAAACATCCGGCACAACATTGTGTTGCTTTCCTGCATTCATCACCGTAACGGTGCATTTGACAGGTCCGAGTACCGGTGAAACTTCCGGGAATTCAAATGCCTTAATTTTACTGATATCTTCCAAAGCCAGGTAAATCGCATTCACCCCCTCATTCCGTGCGGCATGTCCCGCCACGCCTTTCACTTCGGCATCAATCACCATCAATCCCTTTTCCGCAATGGCGAGCTGACAATCCGTCGGTTCTCCTACAATCGCCCATGAAATCGCCGGAAAATCCGCTGATTTTAACACCAATTCAATGCCACCAGCACCTGAAATTTCTTCCTCAGCGGTAGCCGCTAGCACAACATTAAATGGTAGCTCTCGGTCGAAAAAGGCGCAAAAAACACTTATTAAGCACACTAAGCTCGCGCCAGCATCATTGCTTCCGAGCCCAAACAGCTTCCCATCTTGAATCGTCGCAGCATACGGTTCGTGTGTCCATGAAGCATTCGGCTTTACCGTGTCGTGATGCGAGTTTAATAAGATACTTGGTTTGCTGGAATCGAAATGCTTGTTCGTCGCCCAGACATTATGTCCAATCGTATGAAACGGAATATGTTTATCGCGCAGAAAATCCTGAATGATCGCAGCGGTCCCTTGTTCTTCCCGACTTAACGACGGACAGGCGAGCAGCTGAGCAAGCAGGTTTTGTGCATCGAGAAATTGTTGTTCCGTATACATCTAGGCTTGAATTAACGTGCCTTTGTCGGGCTGTGAAACAAAATCTGCATGGCAAAGACGCACGGTTTGAACACCTTGCGCAATGGCTTTTAACGCATTTTCCAATTTGGGGATCATACCTGCCGAAACAACTCCATCTGCTTTTAACTGCGTAAAATTTGCCTGGTTAATTTGTGAAATGACCGAATTGTCGTCGTTCGGATCCAGCAATACGCCTTGTTTTTCAAAGCAATACGTTAACGTCACGTCGAATTGTGCGCTTAAGGCAATGGCCAACGCTTGCGCCAGCGTATCCGCATTCGTATTCAATAACTGACCCGAAGTGTCCGCCGTGATGGGCGCAAAAACTGGACTAAATCCAGTGGTAATCAATCCAGCTAAACCTGTCGCATTAACCTGTTCAATATCACCTACAAAGCCATAATCAATGGGTTCAGGGTTTCTTTTTTTCGATACCACAAATCCGCCATCTGGACCCGCTAGGCCAATTGCATTGCATTGGAAAGCCTGCAAAGAGGCCACTATTGATTTGTTGATCCATCCGGCATACACCATCGTCACGATGCGTAAACTGTCCGCATCGGTCACACGTCTGCCGTCAATCATTTGACTCTGAATGCCTAAGTTGGCCGCCATGGACGTAGCTATTTTTCCACCTCCATGAACCAATAATTTAGCGCCTTCAATCGAAGCAAAATTGGCTAAAAAAGAAGCTAAAGCCTCCGGAGCATCGATGATGTTCCCACCAATCTTAACGATATGTAAGGCCTGCTTGCTCATTAGAATAAATATGGACTTTCGACCCGCATTTGGGTTAATAGAATTTCTTTAATTACGGCTTGTGCCGCCCAAAGCCGATTTCCCGCTTGTTGGATCACAATCGAATTCTCCGAATCAATCACTGCATCATCCACTACAACATTCCGACGAACCGGTAGGCAATGCATGAATTTGGCGTTATTGGTTAAATCCATTTTAGCCTTTGTTACCGTCCATGCGGGATCCGATGAAAGGATTTTTCCGTAGTCGGAATAGGAAGACCAGTTTTTTGCATATATGTAATCAGCACCCACAAATGCTTCCTGCGGATCATAGCAGATCTTCGCATTTCCAGCGAATTCAGGGGCTAATTCATAGCCTTTTGGATGCGCAATGGTGAAATCAACATTGGCGATATTCATCCATTCCGCGAATGAATTGGGAACGCATTGTGGCAATGCTTTCACGTGTGGCGCCCAGGTTAAAACCACTTTTGGGCGTTCCACTTGCTTCGTTTCCGTAATCGTAATTAAGTCCGTAAGTGACTGCAACGGATGTCTCGTGGCCGATTCCAAACTAACAATCGGTTTGCCCGTATATTTAACGAATTGGTTAATCACCAATTCCGAATAATCTAATTCGCGATCCACTAATCCGGGAAAACTCCGAACTCCCACGATGTCACAGTATTGGCCAATAACCGCTGCGGCTTCCTTCACGTGTTCCGCCTTATCGCCATTCATGATGACGCCTTCATTCATTTCTAATTGCCAGCCATCCGTGCCCACATTCATGACCATGACGTCCATTCCCAAGTTTTGCGCTGCCTTCTGCGTCGACAAACGTGTGCGCAAGCTGGAATTGAAAAACAACAAGCCCATCGTTTTATTTTTCCCAATATGCTTGTCGGCATACGGAGATTTTTTCATCAACAAAGCCTCGTTGATCAATTTGTCAATATTGTACGCGTCTTTAACGGAAGTAAAATGCTGCATAGAATGAGTGGCCCGAGGACCTTATAGTATTGGCAATTTGGTAAAATTACCATTTTTGAGAGATAAATGAAATTTATCGGGATCGTTCCCACGTGAAAACTTCGAGCGGGTCTGGACATGCAATGGTTTTTTGTCCTGTTTGACGAAAGAGATTGGTCTCCAGCACACGTTGGGAAGCCACATTTTCGCATGGTGTTTCCGCGCGAATCACGCGCAATCCAGGATCCTGAAACGCCCATCGGGCTAATGTGTCCACTGCCTCTGCCGCATAGCCATGGCCCCTAAACTTTTGATCTAACGCATAGCCGATTTCCGTCGTTCCCGCATTATCTGGTAAGCCAGCCAAACCCATGCCCCCGATAGAGCAGGATGAATCCGTTAGGATAATTTCCCAATTTGTGTACCACATAAAATCCAACGGGAATTTATGGGTCATAGGAAGCCAATAATTAACTAAGGCTTCTTCCATTTCTTGGTTGTAAAACTTTTCCAAGGAAATGTTGTTTGGTTGCAAGTTCAATTCTTTTTCAACGGCCTCCCTCCCAAATTGCTGCCAAATTTTCAATAGACTATGGTCTAATGGAATGAGCGTTAAACGAGAAGAAGTTAATGCAATCATAAAAGGAAGTGAATGTTGACCTACAAATTACCTGTTTTGGTCGCAAAATTAAACGTGTTACTAAATGTATGCAGATTTTTGTGACCGTAATTGAATGAAACCGAATTATTGCCAAACAAAATTATTTATGAAATACCTTTTAATACTAATTACCTGTCTAAGTACCGTGTTCGCTGTGAACGCACAAATACCAGGAGGTTTCGGAATGGCCCCAGCAAAAAAAGAAGCTGTCATTCCAGGTACAGCCCAAGCTGCTCCCAAAGGATCCGCTAAAATTGTCGGATATCTGTTAGATTCCACAGACAAAAAACCAGTTGAATTTGCTTCCGTTGCATTGATTAATAAGGCCACTGGCCGACCAGTCGATGGAGCAGTAGCAGACCAAGTAGGTAAATTTACCATCAACAAAGTTGCCGTAGGCGATTACAAATTAGTCGTCTCTTTCATTGGCTACGATAGCAAAACATTATTTGTTTCTGTTTCTGCTAAAAATGACGATCAGGACTTAGGCGTGATTTCCTTGTCATCCAGTACCAAGATGTTGGCCGAAGTAACCGTAGAAGGTCAGCGTGCCTTAATCGAAGAACGCGTAGACCGTACGGTTTACAATGCAGAGAAAGATGCTTCAAACAAAGGTGGCGATGCGACTGATGTCTTGAAAAAAGTTCCGATGCTTTCGGTGGATTTGGATGGAAACCCTTCATTGCGTGGTTCGACGAACGTGAAGGTTTTGATCAACAACAAACCTTCTACGATCATGGCCTCAAGCATTACAGATGCCTTGAAGCAAATCCCAGCGGATATGATCAAAACGGTGGAAGTAATCACTTCGCCGTCGGCTAAATATGATGCGGAAGGATC
>CANHKE010000107.1 GCA_947461155.1 Cytophagaceae bacterium
AGAAGATCCTCCTTCGCGAGGCGGTCTTGGCTTGAATTTTTTCTTAAACTTTTTCTTGAATGGCTTTGGCGTAGCTGTGCCATCTGCGGTGCCTTCTGGTCCCGGATTTCCATCGGAAGCCGGCTTAGGGCCTTGATTTTCAGGTCGTGGTCCGCGATTTTCTGGGCGCGGTCCGCGCTCAGGACGTGGGCCTCTTTCCGGACGGGGTCCCCGATTTTCAGCGTTATTGCTTTCATTTGTAGGATTATCCCCCACAGGCCTTGGGCCGCGATTATCGGGACGAGGGCCTCTCTCTGGCCTTGGTCCGCGATTTTCAAAGCGATCGCGTCCTCCGCGGTTTCCGCCTTTTCCGTTTCCGGAACTTGGTTTTTTGCCGCCGTATTTTTTGTCCATGCGCTCTAAATCTGAATTTAATTCAGAGAGCGTTGGCTTTTCGACCACAGGGGCATCTGGATTTAAGTCGCTAAACGACTCAGGGATAATGCCTTTTTTGTTTAAATCAATGATTTCGGCAACGCGGTCACAGCTTACGGGAATCCAAATCGCTTCTTCACCCACAATGCCAAACCACATCATCCGTTTGAAGATGTCTGTCTTCTGTAAAATGGCTTCGCCTTTTTTTGTTTTTAAACGTCCTTCGATCGTCGGGATGCTTTTCAGCGCATCCATATACGTCTCCAATTCGTAATTTAAACAACATTTTAAGCGTCCGCATTGGCCACTTAATTTGACTGGATTCAGCGATAAATTCTGATACCGCGCCGCTGAAGTGGTTACATTTTTAAAGTCGGTAAGCCACGTCGAACAGCATAATTCCCGTCCACAAACCCCAATTCCGCCCAATCGACCTGCTTCCTGACGCGACGAAATTTGTTTCATTTCGACACGAACTTTAAACTCAGTCGCTAGTAATTTGATCAATTCCCGAAAATCAACGCGGTCTTCAGAGGAATAATAAAAGATAGCCTTTGTTCCGTCGGATTGAAATTCGACATCCGATAGCTTCATGTTGAGCTTAAGATCTCCGATGATTTGACGGCCTCGATACATGGTAGGCATATCTCGAGCAATCATTTGCGTGTGTTTCTCGAGATCTTTTTCGCTCGCGATACGAACGATATTTTTCAAATTATCGTCGTCTTTGATCGATTTTTTCATCAATTGCAAACGGACTAATTCCCCTTGCAAAGAGACAACACCTAAGTGAATACCTGTGGTTGATTCGACCATAACCGCATCGCCGGTATGGAGCATAAGTCCATGGGTATTGCGAAAATATTCTTTTCGGCCCCCTTTGAATTTGATTTCTACGACATGAAAACGCTGAAATTGAGGGACATCCAAGTCGGAAAGCCAATCAAAAACATTCATTTTATTGCAGCCACCTGTCCCGCAACCGCCATTACTTTGGCAGCCTGAAACTTCACCTGTTACGCCTTTGGATCCGCAGGATCCTGTTGAACACGATTTACATGCCATATGCTATTGATTCCATCGATCGCTTATCCCTTATAACGCAGGATGTCGAGACCAATATCTCTTCTAAAGTTTTTACCTTCAAATTGGACCGATTGGGCCGCCTTTTGAGACTTTTGTATCGCCTTCTCCAGGGTATTTGAAGTTGCTGTGAGTGCAATAACCCGCCCCCCACTAGTCAAAATTTGTCCATTCTCTTCCCGCGTTCCCGCCTGAAAGATTAATGCGTCTGTCACTTGATCTAATCCGCTGATCACGTCACCCTTGCGGTATTCCTCCGGGTAACCGCCAGCGACAACCATCGTTGTGACCGCATATTGCTCCGAGATAATTATTTTCTCTTCATGCAATGTGCCGCGCGCAGCCGCAAGTAGCAAAGATAAGAAATCCGATTCGATTCTAGGTAAGACTACCTCCGTTTCGGGATCCCCCATCCGGGCATTGTATTCAATCACATAAGGCTCGCCTTCGTGATTCATTAAACCAATAAATATAAATCCTTGGTAGGGAATTCCTTCCGTTTTCAAACCAGCTAATGTCGGTTTGATCACTTTTTGGTCCACCTCATCCATGAATTTGGCTGTTGCAAAAGGAACGGGCGAAACCGCGCCCATGCCACCCGTATTTAATCCTTCGTCATTTTCGCTAATGCGTTTGTAATCCTTTGCTTCAGGTAGGACCACGTAATTTTCGCCATCAGTCAATACAAATACAGACAGCTCAATACCGCGTAAAAATTGCTCAATGACCACTTTATCTGACGCCGCACCAAACTTCGCGTCAAGCAACATTTCCTTCAGCGCCGTTTGCGCTTCCGCTAGCGTTTGGGCAATAATCACCCCTTTGCCTGCCGCCAGACCATCCGCCTTTAACACGATCGGCAAGGATTGTTTTTCCAAATAGGCCAAACCCGCCTCAATCGATTCCTTTGTAAAAGTTTCAGAAGCCGCCGTCGGAACCCCATACGTATGCATGAAATTTTTAGAGAAATCTTTACTCCCTTCCAATTGCGCTCCAGCCGCACCAGGCCCCACTATTCCTACATGTTTTAAGTCGGCCTGCGCCTCAATAAAGTCACGCACACCTTTGACCAAAGGCTCTTCCGGACCCACCACAACTAATTCGATTTGGTTTTCCCGGATTACCCGAACAATCCCCTCTAAATCCGCAACGCCCACCGGAAGATTCGTTCCAAGGCTGGCTGTCCCTGGATTTCCCGGTGCAAAAAATAAACTACTTAGTAATGGGCTTTGGGAAACCTTCCATGCAAAAGCATGCTCGCGACCACCTGACCCGATAATTAAAACATTCATAAATTTAATTGGCTAATTCACTCAAAAACTTAATGCGCATCAAACGCAATTCTTCTTCATTTACATCTTCAATATTACATTCATCCAACGCCTGAGCGATGTTGTCGGTGTCTGCCGACAGGAAATATTCGAAAATTTCTTCCTGCTTATCCGGCTCAATGACTTGATTGATAAAATAATCTAAGTTCAATTTCGTGCCTGAATAACAAATGGCCTCGATCTCTTCGATCAATTCCGCCATACTCAATTCTTTCTGCTCAGCAATCAAGTCCAAATCAATCTTACGATCGACCTGCTGAATGATATAAATCTTGATTTTGGATTTATTGACCGTCGATTTGACAACCACTTCTTTCGCGGTTTCAATTTCGTTTTCATCCACATACCGAATGATCGCATCTAGAAATTGCTTTCCAAATTTGACCACTTTTCCCATGCCCACGCCATTAATCTGCGCCATTTCCTCCTGGGTTGTTGGATAGGTTGTGGCCATTTCCTCCAGTGATGGGTCTTGGAAAATCACATATGGAGGTAGGTTTTTCTCCTTCGCTACTTTTTTACGAAGCGTTTTTAATAGTTCAAACAAAGCATCATCATACGCTTTCGCGCCTAACGCGGCATTTTCTTCATCGTTTTCAGCCGTAATCGCTTCCTGCTCATAGTCATGATCACGTGAGAAGGTAAGGGGATACGAATCGGTTAAATAAGCCTCTGATTTTTCATTCAACTTTAAAACACCATAATTTTCGATGTCTTTTGCTAATAAATCATAAATGACTAATTGCTTGATGAATGATATCCAAGGCGACTTTTGGCTCTCTGGATTTGGTTCTTTTTTAGATTTCTTAAGCAATTTTGGCTTCTTAGGTGCATCTTCGTCACCATCCTCGTCGTCGTCATCCTCATCGTCTTCTGGTTCAACGACATTCCAAGGAGCAATGGCCCCGATGCCAAAACAACTTAATTTCTCGTGTTCGTAGCTTTGGGTGTATTGATTGGTTTTGCCTTCCAACACATCTGCTAAATGTTCAGCATCAAATTTTTCACCCGTTTGTTTAACGGCATCCAAAACCCAGCTAACTTCTTGTTCAGCCTTAAACGTGGCTGTTGGATGCATGCAATTATCGCAAAATCCGCAATTTTCAGCCATGTGTTCGCCAAAATAGCTGAGTAATTGCTTGCGCCGACAAACCCCTAAATTGGCATAATAGACCATCTCGCTTAAAAGCAATTTGGCATTTTCCTTTTCAGAAACGGCTTTGTCTTTATTGAATTTATCTAGTTTTAGAATGTCGTCGTAGGTATAAAACAGGATACACGTGCCATCAAGGCCATCTCTGCCCGCACGACCCGTTTCCTGATAATATCCTTCAAGGGATTTCGGGGCATCGTAATGAATCACAAAACGCACATCCGGCTTATCGATTCCCATACCAAAAGCAATCGTCGCCACCATTACATCCACTTCCTCATTCAAGAACGCCTCTTGATTGCTCATGCGAACTTGAGGATCCA
The DNA here is from genome assembly GCA_947461155.1 of Cytophagaceae bacterium. Taxonomy (GTDB): domain Bacteria; phylum Bacteroidota; class Bacteroidia; order Cytophagales; family Spirosomataceae; genus Aquirufa. Next base: position 4,305 of record CANHKE010000107.1, read on the forward strand.
AACCTGCGTGATAAGGAAGCGCATTAATGCCATTGACTAATAATAAGTCTGAAATTTCCTCTACCCGCTTGCGGCTCAAACAATAAATGATGCCCGCTTTGCCTGAATGACCCTTGATGTAGCGAATTAATTGCTTGTCAATGTCCTTTTTCGAACGAATTTCGTAGTATAGATTTTTTCGATTAAACGAGGTTTTGAATACCGTCGCGTCTTCTAAATTTAAGGTCTTCTGAATGTCTTGTTGGACCTTCGGCGTCGCCGTCGCCGTTAAAGCGATAATCGGCAGCTTCGCATTAATGTTCTCAATGATCGTCCGAATTTTGCGGTATTCCGGTCGGAAATCATGCCCCCACTCTGAAATACAATGCGCCTCATCGATGGCCACAAAGGATATATTGGCTTGTTGGAGAAAATTCAAATTCTCCTGTTTATTCAACGACTCCGGTGCGATGTATAATAATTTAACCACACCGCTGATTACTTCCGCTTTGACCCGGTTGATTTCGGCCCGACTTAACGAAGAGTTTAGAAATTGGGCATTGATGCCAAAGGCCAGCATTTGGTCTACTTGGTTTTTCATCAACGCAATTAATGGCGAAATCACGATCGCCGTGCCAGGCATGACAATCGCGGGTAACTGATAGCACAGCGATTTGCCGGCGCCCGTAGGCATCAGGACAAAACTGTGATTTCCAGCAATGGTATTTTGGATGATGGCCTCTTGTTCACCTCGAAACTGGCTAAAGCCAAATGTCTTTTTGAGTTGCTCTTTTAAAACATCAGGTGAAATGGAATTGGTCATACGATTGATCGTGGCGTTTGTGTTTCTTTCTTAGCGGAATTCTTTTGATTGTCTTATCTTTGAACCCTGAAATCCTTACTAACATTGAAATTAAGCAAAAATATCCAATCCACAGCAAAAAAAGTTTTAACGCAAGAAGCGGAGGCCATATTGCTTGTTAGCCAGGCAATCGATTCCGAATTTGAGGCTTGTGTGGAACATTTGCTTGCACGTACGGGAAGGATTGTATTTACGGGGATTGGCAAATCCGCGATCATTGCGCAGAAAATCGTGGCAACCATGAATTCTACGGGTACGCCAGCATTGTTTATGCATGCCGCTGATGCGATACACGGAGATTTGGGTATGATTCAGGACGGAGATTCCGTGATTTGTATTTCTAAATCCGGCGATACGCCCGAAATCAAGGTTTTAGTGCCTTTAATCAAGCGTTTAGGGGTTTCGTTGATTGCCATGGTTTCGAATAAGCAATCGTATTTAGGCCAGCAGGCCGACTTCGTTTTGCATGCTTTGGCGGAACAGGAAGCCGATTTAATGAATTTGGCGCCCACGACTTCTACG
>CANHKE010000108.1 GCA_947461155.1 Cytophagaceae bacterium
ATTACGGAATCTGAATTATTGAAGGCAGTTCAAGAAGTGAATGATAATCCAGAAATGGATGGTTTAATTGTACAATTACCTTTGCCCAACCACATAAATCCTGACCGGGTAATGGAAACCATTCATCCGTCAAAAGATGTGGATGGATTTCATCCCATCAATATTGGTCGTATGGCCAAAGGTCTTCCTGCCTATATTTCCGCTACACCGCAAGGGGTATTGGATTTATTAGCCTATTACAACATTGAAACCGCTGGTAAGCATTGTGTCGTTGTTGGCCGTAGCCAAATTGTCGGCCTACCCATGTCTATCCTAATGCAGCGGAATCATCCACAAGGAAATTGTACGGTAACGCTTACGCATTCGCGGACAAAGAATTTGGAGGAAATGTGCCAACAAGCCGATATTTTAATTGCGGCATTAGGAAAGCCAGAATTTATTAAGGCTGCGCATATCAAGCCAGGTGCTGTTGTGATTGATGTAGGCTTAACACGCGTTGTAGACACAACTAAAAAGTCAGGTTTTGCCTTGAAAGGCGACGTTGATTTTGAAGATGTGGCACCTTTGTGTTCGTACATTACCCCGGTGCCCAAGGGCGTCGGTCCAATGACGATCGTTTCATTAATGAAAAACACCCTATTAGCGGCTAAAGGGGTGATATATCCTAAGAACTAAGATTGATACAAATAGCGATGGAAAACTCCCAATGGGAGTTTTTTGTCGTATTGGTCATTTAGGTATAATTCACCTGATTCTGCGCTTTCTGGAACACTAAATATGCCCTTTACTAAGTTTTCAACGACAAGTGTTGAGAATCCAAGTGAATAGACATTTGTCAAAAGAATATGTTCTTTGGGATCCAAGATTTCCTTCACAGAACGTAATAATTCATCTATTTGCTCTTCCAATACCCATTTTTCGCCGTCTGGTCCACGACCATACGCCGGAGGATCCAACAAAACTCCTTGGTAAAAATTCCCTCTTCTTGCTTCGCGTTTGACAAATTTCAAGGCATCTTCCGCCATCCAACGAATCGAATCGAGTTTAGAAACTTCCATATTTTCACGTGCCCAAGATAATACTGGTTTGACTGAATCCACGTGGGTGACATCCGCACCCATTTGTCGGCACACCAAACTCGCCCCACCCGTATACGCAAAAAGGTTCAGGAATTTAGGTTTAGCTGTTTTTAATAGGGGAATGTTGGTTGCCAAAAACTCCCAATTCGATGCTTGTTCAGGAAATAATCCCACATGCTTAAAAGATGAGAGGCTAATTTTGAAATTTAAAGATAGATTCTTGGAAGTATAGGGAATAAACCATTTGTCGGGAACCCCTTTTTTAATATCCCAAACTCCTCTTTCCGTACTGCCTTTTTCCTTTTTGAAATGCGCGTTCGCTTTCACAGTCCAAAATTCTTCTGATAAAGACTTTGACCAAAGAGCTTGTGGTTCTGGTCGGCGTACACAGAACTCACCAAATTGCTCAAGCTTTTCAAAATTACCTGAATCGATTAATTCATAACTTTTTCCCCAAAATTCGGGCGTTTCGATAGCTATGGAGGCTTGGATGTTTTTCAAAATTTAGGGATTGAATTGAATCTTATTAATAAAAAATACATCTCTTTTTCCTTCTTCGGCATTGGAGATAGATTGAGAACCGTGAGCAATAAAATAGGGTCCATACCAGTAATTCAATTCTAATTTGGAGGCTTTTCGAATGCGATCAGCTTCATTTTCAGTTTGAATTTTGATAATTTTTTCCTGTTCTACGGTGCCAGCTTGGCTAATAATTTTACTGATGATCTGATTATCCTGACTGTAGGAAAGTGTGATTTGGTCACCTATGACAGATGTTTTGACCTTTTGAATCAACTTGCCTTCTTTCGCATCGTGCAATGGAATCGAATGGTCCCACACAACTTGACCATTTTCATCTAATTCGGCAACAATGGCGTGTGTGTAAACCCAACCATCAAATTGCTGGCTACTGCCATAATAATTATAGCCACGATAGCCCCATGGACTATAATAACTTGAAAATGGTGAATAAAGGCCATAATTACCATATCCCCAGCGATACGGATTGTAAAGCATACTCCAAGGTGAATAGAAATTATACATCCCTCCCATACCCATTAAACTTGAGCCATAGGGTCCCATATTATTGTATTTATAATCTGGATAGAACGCCTCAGCAACGACGATGTAATGATCACCTTTGCGTATAATTTCATGCATGAGTAAGCGATAATCAAGCCGTAAATCTTCCCCTTTGGCTGCTTTTTCTTTGATTTTTTTCGCCTGTCTTTCTTGTTGTTTCGGACTTAAAAATTCGAAGAAATTCGTGAATTTAGTAAAGCTCTGAAAATTTGAATGCTGCAATTCCCCATCTAAAAAGGATTGAAAATAAAACCCTTGTGAACTAGGCCCTTTAGATGAACCGATCGTGTTTTTATGCCCATAGGTACCCACCACAATTTGAAGTGAATCATTCATTTGACTCAATTTTCCATTCATCATGGCAAATTCTGCATCGGGTTTCATTTGAACACTCCCTAATAGATTTCCATCCTCATCGAAAGAGCGAATCAATAATTGGTAATCCTTAGCACGCTTTCCAATGGAATAGGTCACATTAATTTGTTGGAACGTCGTATCCAAATCCATGGATTGAATTTCAGCCTCCCCTTTAACGACAGATGGTAAAATGCGTGTTTTCTTTTCGTTTAAATTGGTAAATAAGATGACCGCTTGACTATTTACAACGCCACCAATAAATAAGGAGGAATTAAAGGCTTTGAAATTGGAAATTTCAATTCGGTCGACGGATAAGATTTGGAATTTTTCCACTTTCCCGTTTTTCGTATTTACGCGAAAAATGATGTAGGAGTTACTTTTAAATCGGCTAAACAATAAAAATAGATTTTTACCATCATAACTATGGGTGACAAAATCCTGTGATGACTCAACGGACGCGTTAGAAGTCCAAGTTTGCTGAAGTTCGGTATTAAATTTCCGGATGTTGAATTCCTGCTTATTTAATTGACTCAATAAGACCACGCCTTGATCACCAATGGGAATCGTGAAGTTTTCAATATTCCCGTTCGATTGTGGCACCTCGATGCGCTGGGCAAGGGTTAGGTGGCCAACAAACAATAAAATGAGCAACAGCGTTTTGTTCATACTTATTCGGCTAGACTTAAAATAATGTCAAATTCTGCTTTCAAGACGGGTGTAACGGATAAGCGAGATTGCTTAATGAGGGCCATATTGCTTAAGCGTTCATCAGACTTCATCGTTTTTAACGTAACGGCTTTAGCCAATTTTTTGATTGGTTTTAGTTCGACCACCACCCAGCGTGGATCTTCGGTCGTTGGATCTTGATAATATTCTTTTGAAATTTCAGCTAGGCCTACAACCTCAACACCCTCATTGGAATGGTAAAAAAATGCCCAATCTCCCTTTTTCATCGCCATCATGTTGTTGCGTGCTTGGTAATTCCGCACACCATCCCAAACTGATTTCCCTTCTTTAACGAAATCATCCCACGAATATTTGAAAGGCTCTGATTTTACTAACCAATAATTCATGTTAGGGGAATTTAGGGAATTTAGAAAAGTCAGGTTTGCGTTTCTCTAAAAAGGCATTTTTACCTTCTTTGGCTTCATCAGACAAGTAATATAGTAAGGTAGCGTTTCCAGCTAATTCTTGAATTCCCGCCTGCCCATCTAATTCAGCATTAAAGGCTGATTTTAACATGCGTAAGGCTAAAGGACTTTTTTCAAGTATTTTTTCACACCAAGCGACTGTGGTATTTTCTAATTCTTCTAACGGAACAACTTTGTTGACCAAACCCATTTGTAAGGCGTCTTGTGCATCGTATTGGTCGCAAAGGAACCAAATTTCACGTGCTTTTTTCTGGCCCACAACCCGTGCGAGATATGAGGCACCAAATCCGCCATCAAAGGAACCTACATTAGGCCCAGTCTGACCAAAACGGGCATTTTCTGCTGCGATGGACAGGTCACAAATGACATGTAACACATGTCCGCCACCAATCGCCCAGCCAGCAACCATCGCCACAACTGGCTTAGGAATGGTGCGTATTTGTCTTTGTAAATCCAAGACATTTAAGCGTGGTACATAATCTTCGCCTACATATCCCCCATCTCCACGAACACTTTGGTCGCCTCCTGAACAGAATGCTTTTCCACCTTCACCCGTTAAGATGATCACCCCAATAGACGTATCCTGACGTGCTAATTCCATCGCTTCAGACATCTCTTGTACGGTCAGCGGAGTAAATGCGTTGTGTTTGTGCGGACGATTGATTGAGATTTTGGCTATCCCATTGTATTGTTGGAATAAGATATCCTTGTACTCCTTAATTGTTTTCCACGGAAAATTCGAAATCATGATCTTTAGTTTGATTCTTCGTTATATGTTACATCCCACGTATGGTCTGCGAGTAAAATGACTTTAGCTAAATAGCGGCTGTATTTAAATGAACGTCCCCATTCATGCGGGGCAACTAATGAAAGCAAATCACTTCCATCTTCTTTTTCGTACATGTAATACGTTTCACTGATGATTGGTTCAAAACCCATGGCAGCATCATAGATGCGTTCGGAAATTTCTTTCCGATCTGCGATCATTTTAGCTTGCTTGGCTAAAACCTCCATTTGTTCATAGAGCTGATTCATTTGCCGATCGGTCTGCTGACGCATGGCTAAAATGGATCTTCCTTTCGTTTTGCCCGTATCTTCCGGTTTTATGACCGCCCCGCCCGCCGTATGTGCATAGGGCAAAAGCCCTGGATTTTGGGCTACTTTTTCGGGATTGATCGGATTTACAAATGGATCTTCGTTCATGAAAGCAAGGTTATTGTGATTAACCTTTTATTAACTCACGAAATTAGAGAATGTTTGGCTATTTTTGGAATGATTTATTGATTTATGCAGCTTTTCTCCCCGCTTTCTGAAGATTACCCAATCCCCGCTTCTGAATTTGAAAGCCAAGTCGCTGAATTTTGTCGGTTATGGAAGTCAGGACAATCTCATTTTGAGTTTATGACTTCCGGTTCTACGGGTACTCCCAAGTCCATTTTGATTTCTCGGGAAGCCATGATTGCCTCGGCGCAAATGACTGGAAATTGGTTACAATTAGCTCCCAATGACGTGGCTTTATTATGTTTGCCGGTACATTATATCGCTGGTGCTATGGTTTTGGTTCGCGCACTGGTTTTGAATTTGCGTGTTTGTGTTGTTCATCCTAACGTCAATCCGCTACAAGGTCTCGAACCCATTTCGATCCAATTAGCCTCTTTTGTACCAAATCAATGGTATACGATGCTGAAAGATGGTGTCGATTTTTCTGCCTATTTCAGTCAAGTCAAAGCCATTTTACTAGGCGGAGCAAGTCTAAGTCCTTGGATGCTTCAAAAGACAAAAACCATTCCGTTTCCTATTTTTCTTACCTATGGAATGACTGAAACGGTGTCTCATGTGGCTTTTCAGTCGATTAGCCCCAGTTTTGAAAACAAGTTTACGTTATTTTCAGAGGTCGATTTTGAGGTGTCTGTAACTGATTGTGCGCGATTTAGAGGTAAAATGACGGATAACGTTTGGGTTCAAACGAATGATTTGGTCGAACA
>CANHKE010000109.1 GCA_947461155.1 Cytophagaceae bacterium
ATCAACTGAGTTTATTTGGTTCTGAAATCCCAGAAGGTCTCAAGAAAATCGAGGCGCAATTAGGGGAATTGGATGTGAATACCTTATCGCCGATTGAGGCGTTGTTGAAGTTGAATGAACTGAAAAGGCTTCTTTAGAGGTAAGAAGTGAGAACTAAGAACTAAGAGATAAGCTTTACCTCTTACCTCTAACCTCTAACCTCTTACTTCTTACTTCTAATTTCTCACATCCAACCCCCAATTCAACTTACTCCGTAACGTAGTCAAAAAATCATCTCCTGGAATCTTCACGATTTTGGCGGAGAAAGGGGCTTTTTGGACTTCGATGGCGAATTTGGAATCGATGACGCGGGAGCGGGAATCGATGGAAATTAGGAAATTTTGACTGCGGCTCGTGACTTCGAAGCGCAATTTGGATTCGCTTGATACGACCAATGGACGCACGTTTAAGTTGTGCGGGCTCATCGGCGCGATGATTAAAATATCTGAACTTGGCATAACTAAAGGGCCGCCTACCGAAAGCGAGTAGCCCGTCGAACCCGTTGCCGTGGACACAATTAAACCATCCGCCCAGTAGGAGTTTAGGTAATTGCCATCCACAAAGGCCTTGATCACGATCATGGAAGATGTATCCGTTTTCATGATGCCGACTTCGTTTAAGCCAAATTGTTTGTCTTCAAATAATTCGATTTCCGACTTAACGCCCACGAGCGTCCGGTCTTCAATTCGGTAATTGCCTAGAATTAATTGGTCCAACGCCGGGCTGACATCTTGAGGCGATAAAGTCGCCAAGAATCCCAATCGGCCCGTATTTAAACCCAGAATAGGTAATTCCTTCGCCCCAATGTGCGTCAATGTTTCCAATAAGGTGCCATCTCCACCAATACTCCACGCCATGTGCGCGTCGGTCGGGGTTCCCGTTTTTTCGTTGTACGAAGGGATGTCGGCAACGTCAAATTGGTGTTCGGCTAAATGCTGTTTAAAGAATTCAGATAGAATGGGCACGCAATTTTTGGACGTAATTTCTTGCCAAATAGCCTCCATCAGCGGCTTTGTTTCCGCTTGAAAAGACTTTCCATGAATGGCTAAACGTAGGGACACCGATTACGGATTTAAAAATTTCATTAATAAGTCAAAGCGCTCATTATCAGCTGCTTCGCGCTTTCCAAACACATAGGCTTTATTGATAATCACCCCATGCCGTTCCAATCCTTGGATGATGCCTGAAAATTGTTCGGTTTGGATTTGAACGACTAATTCCGGTAAACCCAACGCGTCTTTGCTATTCCGGAGCATAAATGAACGCGTAATTAAGCCGCGATTTTCTTCGATGATCCGGGCAATTAAGCTGAATGAATCGTGCTGAATATGAAATGGAATGTAGATGATTCCGCCATCTTGTCCATTAAAACCGTTCATCGCCATCGCTTCGCCCACCGCGCTCAGGCAGATATATCCTTGCCATTCTTGGGAATCATTGACGACTGGAATGAGCTTGAATTGGCTTTTTTCAAAGAGGGGTAGGCTGGCGAATAAATCTTCGTCGGCCTCCAACGAATAATCCTTGAAAAACGAGGTTAACTCACTCAATTTTCCGTCAGGATGCGTGCTATTGGCTAGCAGATCTTCCGTGATATTGCCTACGTATTTTTTTCCATCCAAAACGGCGATGTTGGTCAGTTCATGGGTATGAAATGCCTTGATGGCTTTTTGGATTGTATCCGTCAGTTTTAAGACTGGTAAATCGTACGATAAGTAAGCGAGCGTAAGCATGCTATACGGGATTTTGGTCTAGCCATTTGGCTAAAATCTGGTTGAATTCGTTGGGTCTTTCCATCATTGGTGCGTGGCAACATTTATCAATGAATTGTAGCTCAGAACCTGGAATTAATGCGTTGAATTCGTGGCCCACTTGCGGTGGGGTAATCGTATCATTTAAGCCCCAAATCAATAGGGTAGGGGTTTTTATCCGAACAATATCTTTGGCCATGTTGTTCCGCTGTGCGGATTTGGCAATGGCGATAATGCGCATCACTTTCGGAATGCTGTTGGTGATTTCGAATACCTCGTCGACCAATTCCTTGCTCGCTGTTTTGGGGTCGTAAAACGTATATTCAACCCGCTCTTTAATGTATTCGTAATTACCGCGTTTGGGGTAAGATCCACCCATGGAATTTTCGAATAATCCGGACGATCCCGTTAGGATTAATCGTTGAACTTTCGCTGGGTATTTTAGGGTATAAATCAAAGCGACGTGGCCACCTAATGAATTGCCAATTAAGCTGAATTTGTCTAGTTTTTTAAAGTCTACAAATCCTTCGATAAATGTGGTTAAACCTTCACAGCCCGCCTCTTTAATCGGCATGTCGTGAATGGGCATTAGGGGAATGATGACTTTGTATTTTTGGGTGAAGTAAGTGATAACACCTTCCCAATTACTGAGGGCACCAAATAAACCATGAAGGAGCAGTAACGTATCTCCGGATCCCTCCTCGATATACTGATAGTCTTGTTCCTTCTTAATTGTATAATTCATTCCTAGTACCCATTTAATCTGCAAAGTAATAAAAAAGACTTTAAACTTTTGTAAGTTTATGGAGTTTGTTCATTTTAATTATTTCATGAAACCAGTTGTCATCATTGGCGCAGGAATGGCCGGCTTGCAGGCGGCCTCGCAATTGCACTTAAATCAGATTCCGTTTTTATTGGTGGACGCCCAAAATCAAGTGGGCGGACGTATCCAATCCGAAAATATTAAAGGCTTTACGCTCGATTTTGGTTTTCAGGTCTTACAAACGAATTACCCGGAGGTGCAACGTAGTTTGGATTTGTCGGCCTTGGATTTAGTCGCCTTTGAATCGGGGGCCTATCTGTGGAATGCAGATTCTTGGCTGGCCTTCGTGAATCCACTCAAACAACCGGGATCACTTTTGGATGTGTTGTCGGCTGGAATCATGTCCGTCAAAGATGCCTTGTTATTAGCCCGTTTGTGGTTCATTACGCAAAAAGATGTGGACCCATTAGGGGCCAATGAATCCACGCAGCATTTCCTCAACCGCTGGGGTTTCTCCCTGAAATTTCAAGCCCATTTTTTACGCCCGTTTTTTGGTGGGATATTTTTGTCGGCTGGTTTGACGCCGCTGGCTTCGTTGTTTCGCTATTACATGAAGCAATTTTTGGAGGGTAGCGCGGCGATGCCCGCTGCGGGTATGGGTGCGATTCCCGTGCAATTGGCAGCCTCTCTACCTGCGGATTCGATTCGTTTGGGTATGCAGGTGACTGAGGTTTCAGCGCATCAAGTGAATTTGGCGGATGGCACATCGGTGGATGCTGAAAGGGTAATCCTTGCTACGGATGCTTCGGCTGCCGCGAAACTTTTGGGGGTATCACTTGAAAAAGGTGCCTTTTGGGGCACCAAGACGTTATATTTTCAAGCGCCTGCTCAAGTTGAACGCAAACAGATGTTGCATTTGGTTCCGGAAAGCCGGGTGTTGCATTATGCGTATTTGAATCATGTACAGCCAACTTATGCACCTGAGGGCAAGGATTTGATATCCGTGACCACGCTCGATGTCTCGATGCAGTCGGCAGATGTGTTAGCGGAGCTCGCACCGTTTGTGGGTCCTAGCATTCAAAAATGGGCATTTTTGAAGGAATACCTTTTGCCGGAAGCTTTGCCTGTGGTGGGTGTTTTTGATGAACTGAAGCAAAAAGCTGCGGAGGCGGGAATCGTGTTGGCCGGTGATTTCACGGGCTTCCCATCGCTGCAGTCCGCCATGCATGTAGGTCGCGCAGCCGCGGAAAGCTGTTTGAAGGCCTGATAATTATCAGGAAATTTTTCCGCTTAATTTGTATCTTTGTCGCTCATTTCGATTGATCTTATGAAAAGAATCATACTTGCATTTGCCTTGATGGCCGCTTTTGCCTCGTGCAAAAAAACAAATCCGAATTATCAAAAGGAAGCTGCGAATCCCAAATTTTTGGAGCGCGCTGAAAATATGTTGACCGAAAGTATCATCCACGATATCTTCGCTCCACCGGTTTCTTCCCGTATTTACATGTATGCGAGTGTGGCGGGATATGAGGGGGCGATTCATGCCGACAAGCGTTTTCGTTCGTTTGTAGGTCAGTTAAATGGTTTCGAAAAAGTGGCGCAACCAGAGGCAGGATTGGAATATTGTTATCCCTTGGTTTCCACCCGTGCGTTTTTATCGGTGGGTAAGAAATTAACTTTCGCCCAAGAATTATACGTTGAATTTGACAAACAAATCGAGGCAGATTTCCGCAAGACGGGCATGCCGGATGAGGTATATGAGCGTTCGGTCGCTTTAGGCGATTCCATTGCGGCTTCGGTAATGCGCTGGGCTGCCAAAGATAATTACAAGCAAACGCGTGGTTTCCGTTTTACGGTGACGAATTTGCCGGGAACTTGGACGCCAACGCCCCCAGCCTACATGGATGCGGTGGAGCCCTATTGGACGAAAGTTCGTCCGGTGGCTTTGGATTCCTCATCGCAATTTAGAGCACCCGTTCCCTCTAAATTTGATTTGACCAAAGGCAGTCCCTACTACAAAGAGGTCATGGATTCGTATTTGACCGTGAAGAATTTAACGAATGAGCAGCGGGATATTGCCAATTTCTGGGATTGCAATCCCTTTAAAATGAATATCACTGGACATGCGATGTTTGCGACCAAGAAAATGTCGCCTGGCGGACACTGGTTGGGGATTGTGGCGCAAATTTCGCGTCAATACAACAAGCCCTATGTGGAAATGTCGGAGGCTTTGGCCTTGACATCGTTGGCGATTTTTGATGGATTTATCTCGTGCTGGGATGAGAAATACCGTTCGATTCGCATTCGTCCGGAGACGGTGATTAACGCATCAATCGATAAGACGTGGATTCCAGTGTTGCAAACGCCTCCATTCCCCGAATATACGTCGGGCCACAGCACGATTTCGCGTGCCGCAGCTGAGGTGCTAACCAAAGTGTATGGCAACAATGTGGCGTTTAATGATTCAACGGAAGTGCCATATGGCCTGCCGCCACGTAAATTCACTTCATTTATTCAAGCTGCGGACGAGGCTTCGATCAGTCGGCTTTACGGTGGAATCCACTTCCGACCTGCCTTAGACGAAGGTGCGAAACAAGGTGCCAAAGTGGGTCAATGGTTGTTGAGCACGATCAAAACACGTAAATAAATGCATGACATCGCCTCTCGAGATGATATCAAAGTTTTTGTGGATGCCTTTTATGGCGGCATGAAATCAGATGATTTAGTGGGGCATATTTTCTTAGATGTGATGCAGGTGGATTGGACACATCACTTGCCCAAGATGTACGATTTCTGGGAGATGTTGTTGCTCGATGGCTCCAACTACAAAGGCGCACCTATGCGTCCACACTTAGAAATCAACCAAAAAGTCCCGTTGACCATGGCCCATTTCGACCGCTGGTTCGAACTATTTTCCCAAACCCTCGACGCTCATTTTGCCGGTCCTAAAACGGAAGAGGCGAAGACGAAGGCGTGGAATATTGCGCAGACCTGGGCCTATAAGCTACAGCTCATTAATGAGCCGTAGCTTATAGGCCAGACGCTAGACATTAGACTCTAGA
>CANHKE010000110.1 GCA_947461155.1 Cytophagaceae bacterium
TCGGAACCGGACTTATCGCCATCCCAGTACTCAGCGGATCGCTGTCCTATATCTTCACCGAAACCTTCGGATGGGAACAGGGACTCGATAAAAAATTCCATGAAGCCAAAGGCTTTTATGTCATCATCAGCATTTCCCTAATGTTGGGATTATCTCTGAATTACATCGGCATCTCCCCCATCGACGCATTGATTTATACAGCTGTTTTATATGGCATTACAGCACCTGTGCTGATTGGGATCATTCTTCATATTTCGAATAATCGGGAAATTATGGGTGAATATGTCAATACGCGCTTGTCCAATATTTTGGGTTTTGCGGCATTGATCATTATGACGCTAGCGGCGGGGGCGCTATTGTACTTTGAATTTATCAATTAGATTTTGGACGTTAGACTCTAGACTCTAGACGTTGGACACTGGACGCTGGAGAATTATATTGAGAATATGTATTCAGTCTAATGTCTAATGTCCAGAGTCTAGCGTCTAAAAAAAAACACCCACCTTTTCAGATGAGTGTCTACGTGGACCAGCATGGGCTCGAACCATGGACTCCCTGATTATGAGTCAGGTGCTCTAACCAACTGAGCTACAAGTCCGCATTAGAATAAAAACTAATGTGGCGCAAAATTAATTAATTATTGGCTTTCTAACTACATTTGGGGTAATATTTTAACGTGTATGTTTCCAACCAAAATCATCAACGACCCCATTTATGGGTTCATCAAGATCAATAACCCATTCATCCTCAAGTTGATTGATCATCCTTTTGTGCAGCGACTCAAACGGATCAAGCAATTAGGGCTTGCCGAATTTGTATATCCCGGTGCACACCATACCCGTTTCCACCACGCACTTGGTGCCATGCATTTGATGGATCAGGCGCTGGCCAACTTACAAGCGAAAGGCTACACGATCACCGACCAAGAAAAAGAAGCCGCAGCCATTGCCATTCTATTACATGACATTGGCCACGGACCCTTTTCACACGTATTGGAATATACAATTCTCAATCACGTACACCATGAAGAGATTTCAAACCTCATCATGAAAAAACTAAACGAGCATTTTGAAGGCCGATTATCACTAGCCATCGATATGTTCGCCGGGAAATACGAACGCCCATTTTTTCACCAATTGATTTCGAGCCAACTGGACGTTGACCGTCTGGATTACCTTTCCCGCGACTCCTTTTACACCGGCGTTCGCGAAGGTTTCATCGGCTCCGAAAGGCTCTTGAGCATGCTTGACCTGCAAGACGAAAATTTGGTCATGGAAGAAAAAGGAATTTATTCAATTGAGAACTTCTTGATGGCACGCCGCCTCATGTATTGGCAAGTCTATTTACACAAAACAGCCATCGCCGCCGAAACGATGTTGATACAAATCCTGCGTCGCGCCAAAGTACTCATCCAAGAAGGCAACAAACTTTCATGCACCTCTGCCCTATTAACCTTCCTGAAAAAAGATTATACCTGGGAAGAGTTTTCGTCAACCGATAAATTATGGATGGCGTTCACGGACCTTGACGATCATGACGTTTGGGCAGCCATTAAAGAATGGAAAAACAACAGCGACAAAATCTTAAGTAGATTGTGTAGTGATTTCTTGGCGCGCCGACTATTCACTTGCAAATTAGGCACGCAACCGATCCCAAAATCAAAGCGCACCGAGCTCGCGCTAGAAATTACACAGCGCCTTAAAATAAACGAAGAGGAATTGTCATACTTTGTTGTGGAAGGAACAACCAGTAATTCAGCCTATGTACAAGGCGATAACACAATCAAGATCGTCGATAAACTAGGGCAAGTGGTCGAGTTAACCGAGGCATCGGATTTGCCGACTATCCAAGCCTTGAGTAAGATTGTAAAAAAATACTATTTTTGTTGCCCAAAGAGCGTATATTTGCAAGGCGAATTGAGTTCTTAAAAACATTTTATTCACCTAAGCCAATCTTCATCACGCATGAAATTTACTGTTGACCAAATAGCGACAATCCTCCAAGGCACAGTAAATGGCGATGGTTCTCAACTTATTTCGGGCTTCGATAAAATCGAAGAAGGCAAATCTGGGAGTATTTCATTCCTCTCTAATCCTAAATACGAATCCTATTTATACGAGACAAAAGCTACTGCGGTCATCGTTTCGAAAGATTTAACGTTAAAACAAGCAGTCAATACTACCTTAATATTAGTTGAAGACCCCTATGTGGCTTTCACCATTCTCTTGCAGAAATACCAAGAAATGACCGCGGAGCGCGAAACGGGAATTTCAACGCACGCCATCATCGAATCAGGCGTCAGCGTAGGCAATGACATCTTTGTTGGCCGTTTTGCCTGTATCGATTCCCATTCCAGCATTGGCAATGCAACCAGCATTTACAACCATGTGAGCATTGGCAAAAACGTCCATATAGGCGACAATTGCATTATTTATCCGGGCGTCATCATCTATAAAGACACGATTATTGGCAATAATGTGGTCATTCACGCGAATGCTGTGATTGGATCCGATGGATTCGGACATGCCCCACAAGCGGATGGAACGTATAAAGCCATTCCTCAATTAGGCAATGTAGTCATTGAAGATAATGTGAGCATTGGTGCGAACACGACCATTGATCGAGCAACCATGGGATCGACATTTATTCGAAATGGGGTCAAATTGGATAATTTAGTTCAAATTGCCCACAACGTTGATGTCGGTGCCAATACCGCGATCGCAGCCCAAACAGGCATTTCAGGTTCGACCAAAATAGGCGAAAACTGCTTAATCGCAGGACAAGTAGGTATTGCAGGACATTTGACCATCGCACCCAAAACAATCATCACAGGTCGTGCTGGCGTAACCAAATCGATCAAACAGGCTGGACAAGTTGTAGGTGGATATCCAGCTGTGAATAATACGGAATACTTGAAAAGAAGCGCATTAATTCGCCGTCTACCCGAATTATTTGACCAAATAAAAAACATTAAATAGGCTTACCCTTCTCATGAATAATAAGCAACATAGCATATCCAAATCAGTAACCTTATCCGGCGTAGGCTTGCATACAGGTGTCGTAGCTAATATGACCTTTATGCCCGCTCCGGCAAATCACGGGATTAAATTCCAACGGGTCGATTTACCAGGCCAACCGATCGCCGATGCGGACGTTGACTACGTAGTCGATACTTCACGCGGAACTACCATTGAACACAACGGCGCTCGCATCAATACCGTAGAACACGTATTAGCCGCTTTAGTAGGTCTTGAAATTGACAATATCTTAATCCAATTGGACGGCCCTGAGCCTCCAATTATGGACGGAAGCTCCATTAAATTTGTGGAAGCATTACGCGATGCAGAACCAGTGGAGCAAGAAGCACACCGTAAATTCTTTGAAATAACGGAAGAAGTGCGTTTCAAAGATCTAGAAAAAGGCATTGAATTAGCCGCTTTGCCACTGAACGATTACCGCATTGCGGTGATGGTGGATTATAATTCGAAGTTTTTATCGAGTCAACATGCCAACTTATCGCATGTGTCGCAATTTGAAAAAGACTTCTCCATGTGCCGTACCTTCTGTTTCGTACACGAATTGGAAGCACTTTATAAAGCAGGTTTAATTAAAGGTGGCGATTTAAATAACGCCATCGTGATAGCTGACCGTGATTATTCGGAAGCTGAGTTAGCTCATATTTCAGAAGTATTAGGCAAACCCAAAGTGTCCATATCGAAAGATGCAGGCATCATGAACAATACCAGCCTGCACTATTCAAACGAAATGGCCCGCCATAAGTTATTGGATGTTATGGGTGATTTGGCATTAGTAGGCCGACCAATCAAAGCGCAAATTTTGGCATCTCGTCCAGGTCACGCGTCTAACGTCGAGCTGGCGAAAAAGATCAAGAAATTAATGTTAGAAGCGGAGAAAAACAATGTTCCGGTATATGACCCGAAACAGTCTCCAATCTTTTCACACGAGCGTATTTACGAATTATTACCACACCGCTATCCATTCCAAATGATTGACAAAATCATTTATTTGGATGACAACAGTGTGATTGGGGTGAAAAATGTAACCATGAATGAAAATTATTTCATGGGCCACTTCCCGAACAATCCTGTCATGCCAGGTGTTATGCAAATTGAAGCCATGGCGCAAACAGGTGGTATTTTGGTCCTAAGTTCGGTACCTGATCCCGAAAACTACTGGCCATATTTGGTTGGTATCGAAAACTGCCGCTTCAGGAAGTCGGTGATACCAGGAGACACCGTCATCTTCAAGTGTGAATTAACGGCACCGATTCGTCGGGGTATTGCCAAAATGATTGGTAAAGCGTACGTCGCTGGCCAATTAGTGTGTGAGGCTGAAATGACAGCTAGTCTTGTTAGAAAATCTTAGGTAAATATATGCAAACACTTTCTGTCATCCATCCAGAAGCTAAATTAGGCGCCAATGTAACTATTGACCCTTTTTCAGTGATTCATGCAGATGTAGAAATAGGCGAAGGAACATGGATCGGATCAAATGTCACGATCTACCCTGGCGCTCGTATCGGAAAAAATGTGCGCATTTTCCCTGGAGCCGTTATTTCAGCTGTTCCGCAGGATTTGAAATTTGGCGGTGAAATTACCACCGCTGAAATTGGCGATAACACAACCATTCGCGAATGCGTAACGGTCAACCGCGGAACATCCGATAAAATGAAAACGGTTATCGGCAAAAATTGCTTAATCATGGCTTATGTCCATGTAGCGCACGATTGCTTGATTGGGGATCATTGTATTTTAGCGAATGCGGTACAATTAGCCGGCCACGTCACCATGGGCGATTTTGCAATCATCGGCGGATCTTCTGCCGTACATCAATTCGCACATATTGGTCGGCATGTCATGATATCCGGTGGATCTTTGGTCCGTAAAGATGTACCTCCATTTACCAAAGCCGGTCGCGAACCACTTTCCTATGCGGGTATCAATTCCATCGGTTTACGTAGACGCGAATTCAACGATGAACAAGTAGCTGAAATTCAAGAAACCTATCGGTATATCTATCAAAAGGGCTTGAACAATCAAGAAGCATTATTGCAAATTGAACAACATATACCTGCATCCGCTCACCGCGATGAAATCGTCAATTTCGTGCGCGATTCAGAACGCGGCATCATGAAAGGGTAATTAGCCTATGAAGATCATTGCAACTGGTGTTGAGAAAAAATTCCGCAAAGAATGGATCTTCAAAAAATTCAACGGCACTTTTTCGGCGGGATCAGCCTATGCCCTATTGGGACCGAACGGATCCGGGAAAAGCACCTTACTGAAAATTTTAGCCCAGTTTTCATTACCCACTAACGGACAAGTTGTATTTCAACAAGCCGATGGTTCTGGTGTAGCCGCCGACGAAGCACATCGATACATCGCGTATGCAGCTCCTTACGTAGAACTTATCGAAGAATTTACGTTGGCCGAGTTAATCCAATTTCTCCAAAAATTAGATTTCCTGTCGCCGGAATTGACGGTAGACAGCTTTGAAAAATACATGAATTTGAGCCCAGGAAAGGCCAAATTGATCAAAAATTATTCTTCCGGTATGCGCCAAAAAATCAAA
>CANHKE010000111.1 GCA_947461155.1 Cytophagaceae bacterium
CGGATTTGGAGTATCAAGGCAATACGCCGAATCAATGGAACGGCGTTCCGGATGATGTATTGAAGAAGTATGGTTTAAGTTATGACGCATAATCGAGTCATTCGACCCGACATATTTACACACATTCCTCAGCTCGTGGCGGGTATTTCGACTCGCCACGGCGGAGTGAGTTCACAAGCCTATCAAAGTTTAAATTTAGGAATACATACCGACGATGACCCGTTGGCGATCGAAGCAAATCTGAAGCTTTTTTGTGCAGATTTGGGGATCGCGCCGGAGGCGTTGGCACGTTCGTATCAGGTCCATGGATCAGCCATCTGGCATGCTCGCATTCCGGGGTATGAAACTGGTTTTGATGCGGTTTTGGCGTCTGAGCAGGGTATTTTTGCGGGTGTGGGGATAGCGGATTGTTGCCCTATTTTACTCGCAGACCCCGTCCGTCAAACCGCTGCGGCCATTCATGCCGGCTGGAAAGGCACCGTCGCTCAAATCGTTTCTAAAACTGCCTCCGCGCTGATTGCTCAAGGTTCTAATCCCGCAGATATGCTGGCGTACATTGGCCCTTGCATCAGCCTTGCACATTTCGAAGTGGGCGATGAGGTGGCGGTGCAATTTGAGTTGAAGGAAAAGCGCGGCGCGCGCTGGCATGTGGATTTAAAGGCCACGAATGCGGCGCAATTACAGGCATTAGGTATCACCCAAATTGAAATTTCCGACTACTGCACGGTAGCTAATAATGATGTGTTCTATTCGCATCGGAAAGAAAAGGGGATTACAGGCAGGATGCTGGCGGTAGTGGGATTTGTTCGACCATAAGCGAAATACGATTCGAAAAGACTATTTTTGTCCTACTGGTTCAAACGAAAGAAGGTTTCCGGATCAAATCAAATCAAATCTAATTTAATCCGTTTGAATCGAACAATTTTTTAGTACTTACGCATTAAAATCGAGTTCGTTTAAAGTAAAATTTATGTTGTTAACATCGATCTATATCAACATTTTTATATGTCTTCTCATGTTGATTTTTCAGTGGCGGGAAAATAAAACAGTGGTTTATCTCATATTGATCATCATCATTTTTAATATTAGGCAATTAAGTGGATTGTTGATCTCAAGCTATCAGAAAGAAGATGATTTAGTTAAAATCCTATTTAAAGCAGACCCCTTGGTTTATTTAATAGGACCTTTGATTTTGTACTATTTTAAAAGTTTAATACAAGGAAAATTAGTTTTTGATTACAAGTTCTTGTTATTCATGCTGCCTGCATTTGTGATATTCGTGAATAGTTTACCTTATTATCAATTACCCCTGCAGGAAAAATTAAACGTCATTAAGTCCATTAAACAAAATTCATATGTGCTAAATTTTCCTCACCGACATACCTTACTTTTTAGCTTTAAAACGCAGACCAAATTCATAATAATTTCAAATTTTCTTTTCTTTATCTATTCCATTCGTTATTACATATTAGAGAGGAAAGCAATTCAGTTGAAGACTAAAAACATTCAGTTTATTCATACAAACTTTTTGTTATTCTTAATCTCCATTTTTCCTGGACTACTAATATTGATTTATTCTTCATACCGGTTTTCTAAATTTTCAATAAGTACAACTGACAATTCCGAATACCATTATTTATTTACCATTGTTACGCCCATCAGTTTCATATTGTTTCCCAAATTGATTTATGGCTTCAATTCGAATTCCACCATTTCACAAATATTCCAAAACTTAATTAATCGACTTTTTAGTGATACGACACATTTAGCGACAGAAATAGCTGAGCAATCAAGTGATTATGAGCGCATTATCCGTTTCATCGAAACAAAAAAGCCTTACTTAAATTCAAATTTCTCCTTACATACGCTGTCGCATGATTTAAATATGCCACATGTACGTTTGTCTAATTGTTTCAGTAAAGAAATTAAAACGACATTCCCGGAATATCGGAATCGTAAACGAATTGAGCATTCCATTCAGCTATTTAAGGAAAATGAGCACCGTCAAATTTCGATTGAAGGCATTGCTACACAATGTGGGTTTAAGAATAGGTCGTCTTTCTACCTGGCATTTAAGGCGGAATATGACATGACCCCAACGGAATGGATCGCTAAATATTTGTAAACGGGATAAATGCCGCAGAGAACTATGAAAATGGCCATGTTACAGCAAAAATAAACAGGAAATTTCATCGATTATTTTTGACTCCCATTAACATGATTAGGTCTTCTATTTTTTTACCTTGTTCTTCTAATTGCTTATGGAGAACATCTATTTGCTTTTGTTGATCCTGAATCGCTTTGGTTAATACCGGAACTAAGTTGGCATACGTAATCCCTAATATTTCACCTTTTTCGATATCCCCTTCGATTCCCGTGATCACCTCGGGAACGAGTTTATTGACCTCTTGCGCAATAAATCCAACTTGTTTTAACTCATTACTAATTAACGTATACTCCACAGGTCTTAATTGCATGACTGTGGACAAACCATAATGTGTATCCCTGATATTTTTCTTGATGCGTATGTCGGAGGCAGCTGTCCAGCCAACTTGCCCACCAATTTTTGTCACCAAATTATTTCCCAAAACGATTGTATTACTTGCAGACACAATGGCTTTGTATCCGATTGCAGTTGCATTTGATAGGTTAGTCAAGCTGGCATCGGCTTCATAGCCGAGGGCTGTATTGTAATCTCCTGTTTTATTTTTTTGTAATGAATTTGTTCCCAAAGCGGTATTTCCACTGCCACTTGTATTTTGTTGAAGCGAATACCAACCAAGCGCAGTATTTTCATTCCCTGTTTGGTTATAATAAAGTGTATAAGACCCGTTGGCGCTATTTCGATACCCCGTCGTATTGGATTTCAAAGTAGAATAGCCGAAGGCTGAATTATCATAGCCTGTCGACGTCGTTTGCAGCGACAAAGCTCCAACCCCTGTATTTCGTGTACCAGTCGTATGGGATTGAAGTGAATATGAACCCAAGGCCGTATTAAAAGAACCTATATACGTTGGATTCGTTCTTGCTGTATTATTTTGCAGCGCAAAATACCCGACGGCGGTATTATCGGTTCCCACCGAATTAGCTTGTAGTGACGCGTTACCAAAGGCCGTATTTCGAACACCTGAATTAGCGCGCATCGATGCATTTCCGATGGAGGTATTGGTATTATCACCCCCACCTATTCCGATGACAATTCCGTTTACCGTTAATTGATTTGCTCCTAAATCAACGTCGCCTGTGGCGCCGCTATAAGGAACCCAGGCAGTACCTGAAGTAATTGAACTCACAGCTGTGGCCACATAAGCAGTGGTCGCTAATTTCGTGGAGTTATCCCCCGCCGTTTGTGTAGGGGCAGTCGGGGTTCCAGTAAATGACGGTGAAGCTAGATTTGCTTTATTGGCCAGCGCCGGCACCGTGGGGTATGTGGCCGTTCCCCCCAAATCCCCTGAAAGCTGAATTTTTCCAGCAGCCAATGTCGTCGCATCGGGAACGCCACTCGAGGCAATTTGGGAAATCGATTGATCTACATAGGCCTTAGTTGCCTTCTGACTTGGATATAATTGGTCGGAAGGATTTGCTGCGCCTAAATCTATGGAGGTGGATTTATTCGATAGCATTTCCGCGGCCCCTGTCAGGGTACTGACCGATGCGTTGGTGGTATTAAGCTGACTTTGCAATCCAACTAAATGATTGCGGTTTTCGGTAATGTGGGTTTGTTGGTCTGCCAACTGACCGCCGATGGCGGCAATTGAGCTGGTGTGCGCGTCAACTTGCTGGTCTAACCGGCTAAGGTTTTGGTTGGTCACCAAAAATGCAGCATCGCTGGCTTGTTTATGGGCGGTAATCGTTTGATTGGTCGCCGCGATCTGATTGCTGTTTTCTACTATATCCATTTTCACTGGATCGAGGTCTTTGGGAATTAAATACCCGGGGTCATTCGTGAATTGGGAAAGTTTGGTGGGGGCATCACGCACGTTTTTGTAATCAACAGCTTCTGCGTATAAGGCGTAAGGGGTGTAGGTGAATTTTTGTGTGCTGACTTGTTTGAAGCTGGCACAGCCATCGTAGCTGATGCTGACTTTCAGGCTTTTGACTTGGGAATTCCAAACAACACGCTCAAAGGCGTTGTTTGCACTCGCACCAAAACTCACTTGCGTCTGTATGCCGCTGCCGATGGCAGCACTGACAAGCCCATACGCATCCGTGGTGACTTGTTGGGTTTCCTCGTAATCCAATCCCCCAGCAGCATTCAGTAAGGAAAAGCATAAACACACATTACCCTTGACTAAGGGCTGTCCGGTGATGGGTGCTCCGGGAATGTCGATGGACGAAGGATCCAGGATGACTGCCTGGTAGTTCAGCGTTTTTTGCGCGAATGCGCTCAGGCTAACGAGGCTGATGAACAAAAGGAGGAAGTGCTTATTCATATTCGTGGTAGGTATTTTATAAAGAATAACAAGGAATACACGTATGGGGTAAACCATAGGTTGACTATAAGCGCAGGCGTCAGGATACCCATTCGGTTTTAAATAGTTCGAATGGGGTATGCTACTAATTTAATTTTGAATGCAGCGAACCGAATGCCCATGGGTTTTAGTATAATTCGTGTCAAACCAGGTAGTTGAGGCATTCACTCCAAAGTAATAAACCGCACCAATTCGATTTGCCGGACCGACTGTATAGGCTGTATCCGTTAAATATTGACCAAAATTTCCTTGAGCAATTTGCCATGAGTTGGGTCCACTTCCCGAAGCAACTCCCGATAATGGTAGCTTTAATCCATAAAGTGCATCAAATGAACCATTTGCATTTTGAGATGTGAATTTTACACTTTCCGCATAATATTCACTACCCGTTGGTAGTCTAAATCCTGCTGGACATGGATTATTCGTCGCATTTACCCCAGACCAAAGTGTATTATCAGGTGTGGCTAGCCAATCATTTGAACCATCAGTTGGTTTAATATATTTGCTATTGGTTGGCACTGAAGTAGTTGATCTTACACTAATGAAATCAGCACTCGTACCATTCTTGACCATTTTTTCATGTCCGTCTGCCGGTCTCCCCCACTCAAAATAATCGCCATAGGCTAATGCATCTGTTGAACTTTGCGCCACCCTTGATGCCCCTAGATTGCGATCAAGCCACGTCCTCCCGGTTTTGGTAACCACCGTTCCATACGTAGAAAAACTGACCGTAGTGCTGTAGGAGGTGCCAGAGCTATTGGTCGAATAGGCTCTGACATAATAGGTCGTGTTTTGACTTAGGCCCGTTAGTGCACTAGTGAATACGCCAAAGCTTCCTCCGTCTGTAGTTACATTATCTGCAAGGGTCGGGGTGAGGTTTGTACTGCTGTAACATATTCCTGAGGCCAAAATAGCTCCTCCGCCACTGGACGTTATATTTCCTTTAATCGTTGCGGTGGTTAATCCGAATATTGACACATTCGTACTTCCTAGGGTCGGTGGTATACCGGACTTTTGTATGAACCCAACGGGGATCACCTGGGCATTTGCGCCAAAAGCATAAAAGGTCAATAAAAGAATGATGCCTTTTTTCATGA
>CANHKE010000112.1 GCA_947461155.1 Cytophagaceae bacterium
ACTTACTTGCAGCCCAACACGGCTCTACGCTAGTGCGTGTCGGTTCCGCGATCTTTGGCGAGCGGAAATAAAAAATCCCGATCGAATCGACCGGGATTGACTAGTATATGAATAACGTTTAGCGAGTCAATGACATAATTTCAAATTCCATCGTTCCCGCTGGCGCTTGAATTTCAGCTTTCTCACCTACTTGCTTCCCTAAAAGTCCCTTGCCAAACGGCGACGAAACGGATATTTTACCCGCACGCAAATCCGCTTCTTCTTCTGAAACAATCGTATAGGTAACTTCCATCCCCGTTTTAGTATTTTTTATCTTAACGATCGAATAAATAGAAACTTTCGTAACATCAATCGTAGATTCATCTAGCACACGCGCATTCGCCACAACTACTTCCATTTTTGAAATCTTCAATTCCAAAAGTCCTTGCGCATCCTTTGCCGCATCATATTCCGCATTCTCACTTAAATCCCCTTTGTCCCGCGCTTCCGCAATTTGCTTGGCCATATCCGACCGTCCTTGAATCTTCAGATGATGCAATTCCGCCTTTAATTTATCGAGAGCCTCTGCCGTGTAATATTGAAAATTTGCCATAACTAAGCGATTAATTTATACGTATTTAAAAACAAAATAGAACGGCCTCCGACCGTTCTACTTAAAATATTTGTAGTTTTGTTTCGGATTCAGAACTATAATAAATGTTGTTTAACGAACACGTAATCAGTTTTTTTTGAATCACAAAGGTAAACAAAAAATGTTTCCGAATACCAAAAAACATTTTTTCCATTCCAAACACACCATGCGCATTGTATTTTTCGGCACCCCCGATTTCGCGGTTGCCAGCCTGGAGGCACTCATTCAAGCCAATTTCAACGTCGTCGCCGTTGTCACAGCACCCGACAAACCTGCCGGCCGCGGCATGCAATTGCAGTCATCCGCCGTTAAACAATTTGCCGAAACACAAGGCCTACCCGTACTTCAACCACTCAAATTAAAAGATCCCTCATTTGTTGAGGAACTAAAACTATATAAACCAGATCTACAAGTCATCGTCGCATTTCGCATGCTTCCCGAAGTGGTCTGGAACCTTCCCCCTTTAGGAACATTCAACCTCCACGGTTCCTTGCTTCCGAATTACCGCGGTGCCGCACCCATTCATTGGGCAGTCATCAATGGCGAAACGGAAACGGGTGTCACAACCTTCTTTCTTCAGCACGAAATCGATACGGGAGATTTACTTTTCCAAGAAACAGAACCCATTTCTCCTTCGGATACCACAGGGGATGTGTACGAACGATTAATGCGTAAAGGCGCCCAATTAGTTGTCAAAACCGCCCAAGCAATTCAGTCAAACGACATCCATCCGCAACCACAGGATGAAAGCAGCCCAATGAAAGCAGCGCCCAAATTAAACCGAGAAACCGGTCAGGTACATTGGTTCAAAACGGGGCAAGAAATTGCCAATCTCGTGCGCGGCATGAATCCTTTCCCGAGTGCGCACACTGAATTCCAAGGAAAAAATTGCAAAGTAATTCACGTAGAGTTCCACCCAGAACCCATTCCTGATTTGGGGATTGGGATTTGGGATACCGACCAAAAAACCTTCTTGCGCGTAGGTTGCGCGGATGGCTACATCAATATCCTCGAATGGCAAATGGAAGGCAAGAAAAAGATGAAAATCGACGAATTTTTGCGTGGATACAATTTTACTTTTTAGGCGCTAATTCCCAGCGCCCTAGCGCATAATAATATCCATTCCCGGCGCTCGGCTGCACATATACCCAACCCGCACGCGTGTCAGCAGCGACGTAGGCAGAATCTGAAAGTGGTGGATGTTGAGGTGGAATCAGCGCAAATGAACAAGCACATATTCGACCTACTTTCAGGCTATTTAAGGCCACCAATAATTGTTTCGTATCCTGCACATTTTCCGGCCGACCGGTCGCATAAATGCGTTGGTAATGATCCCGATATTTTTCAAACTCAAAGGCCAGCAACGGATATTTTTGAATCAACGCAGCGCTATTTTGAAAACGCTGGATATGTCCCGGATCAGGAAAGCCAACAAAATCTCCTCCCCAAAAAAAACCTAGCGATTTTGCCTCCTGCCCCAGCTGGGCATATCTGGAGCTTCTTCGTAAATACCGGCCCCGGAAATACAATCCCACATCCGCCGCCAAATTGAAATTATGGAAGGATAGTAATACCTGTGAGCGCCCCGTGGCATTTAATTGCTGCTGGCGCTTAAGGTTGCGAATTGCTTGCACGTAACGCATTGACCACCCTTTGGCACGAATGTGCTGCAATAAGGAATCTTTTTGCGCAGCAAATGCAACAACATCCGGAAGTAAATAAGCAGCATAAAGCGAATCCAACGCAGGAAAATCGGCATCTAAACTTGCTAAATACAAATTTGAAATCGTATCTGTCGGATTAATTTCTTGCCCATTTACCCGCAATTGCATGCGGCCTGACGCACGGTGATTACGCAGCGTATCACGCTGACGGTACATGGCAAGTAAATCCCGGAAGCCGATTGATTCAATGGGTTGTGCACGACAAATCAGGTAGGTAGAATCGAGCTGCGCCTTCGTAATCAAAGGCAAACTCAGCACGCAAAAGACCAAAAAATATCGCATTATTTTAATGGGATCACCAATTGCTCCCCACGAAGCGTAATGTCTTCTTTTTTGTGATTCGCCTCCATCAAAGACTTTTTAGACACCTTGTATTTTTCAGCTACCACACGTAAGACATCGCCTGGCCCAACCGTGTGCATCGCCTGAATTTTAACCTTCACCTTAGAACCCGACTTAACCCCGCCAGGATTCATGGCTTTCACCTGATCCTCCGTCAAGCCAAATCGCGTTGCAATGGCCGCAGCTGTTTCGCCACTTGCCGACTGGTAACTATATGATTTTCCAGCAGGTTCAGCGACAACCGGTTCTGCAGGTACAACTTCCGCCTCCGCCTCTTTCTTTTGTTGGGCTAAATCCACAGACGCAGTATCCGTCATTTTCGTCGTATCAGGCGAAATATCCATGGTAGAATCAACGACCATGGTCGTTGCCACATCCCCTAAATAAGTCTCATCCTCATCCAAAGGCTTTTCAGCCTTGACTAATTGGTCCGTCTGCGGTCCTAAAAAGTGCTCATATCCTACAAAAACGAGACCCGCCAATGTTGCCAACAAAATCAACAGGGTGATCACTGGCAAATTGGCACTTGAACTTTCCTTGAAAAATGAAAATGGATTTTTCATAAATTACTTAATCGCTTCTTTAGTTTGGGCACTCATTTCCGCTACTTTATCTTCTAATTCAGATTTGTAGGCCGTTAATTTCGCCGATAACGTTGGATTTGAAATGGCCAACATTTGCATGGCTAGTAATCCGGCATTTTTGGATGCATTCAGCGCCACAGTGGCCACAGGCACGCCATTTGGCATTTGCAAAATAGATAGGATAGAATCCCAACCGTCGATTGAATTAGATGATTTAACAGGAACTCCAATGACTGGCAAAATCGTAGCCGAAGCAATCATACCTGGCAAATGCGCGGCACCACCGGCACCCGCGATGATTACCTGGATGCCTCTTTTTTGGGCATTTTGTGCGTAGTCAAGCATCTTAACAGGCGTACGATGCGCGGAAACAATATCCACTTCGTAGGCGATGCCAAAATCTTTACACACTTGGATTGCGTCTTGCATGACGGGCAGATCAGAGCTGCTTCCCATGATAATTCCTACCATAATTCAACGATTAACTAATCACGCGGATTAGACTTTTAACTTGATTTGCTTTTTCAATGATCTCCTCTTTCGAGTCACCTAATATCGTAATATGTCCCATTTTACGGAACGGCTTTGTTACTTTTTTTCCATATAAAAATGGATAAACACCCGGAATCGCCATAATATCAGCCAGTCCTTCGTATTGCGCAGGTCCGGTAAATCCTTCGGCTCCCAAGAGGTTCAGCATACCCGAATATCCAACAGATTTCGTGCTACCTAAAGGTAAACCCGTAATCGCGCGTAGATGCTGTTCGTATTGTGAACTTTCATTTCCGCGGATAGTTTGATGCCCTGAATTATGAGGACGAGGGGCAATCTCATTTATTAACACCTGCCCATCTTTTGTCAAAAACATTTCGACCGCCAAGACACCTATTAATCCTAATTTATTAATCAAATCCACGGCAATTTTTTCAGCCTGCTTTTCAATATTTAATGAAATTTCAGCCGGCGAAAACAAGAACTCAACCAAATTTTGCTCGGGATGAAAGACCATTTCGACGGCAGGAAAAACGGCAGTCTCCCCTTGTGGGTTTCGTGCGACGATGACGGCCAACTCCTTTTCGAAGTCTACTGCCTTTTCCAATAACCCGGGCGCATCAAATCCTTTGGTCACACTTGCGGAATCTGCAATAAATTGCACTCCTTTCCCGTCGTATCCACCTTTGCCTAATTTGTGAAAAGCAGGAAGAAAATCAATATGTTGACTTAATGAAGCCTGATTATCTGTTAAAACAAAATCGGCAGTTGGGAATCCATGATCCTTGAAAAACTGCTTTTGCAAGCGTTTGTCTTGAATCATTTCCAAAATATGTGGCTGAGGAAATACCTGTTTACCTTCCGCTTCTAATTGCTTCAGCGCTGGTATATTGACATGCTCAATCTCAATACTAATCACATCATATGCCTGCCCAAATCGATACACTGTTTCAAAATCCTGAAATGAGCCCTGATGAAAATCTGATGTCAATTGGTGGCAAGAAGCCTCCGCATCTGGATCGAGACAAGCCATATGCAAATCTAAATCGATAGCGGCTTGCAATAACATGCGACCTAATTGACCGCCTCCTAGTAAACCGATGGATGGCAACGCTTTGTACATAAATTGAAATAGAATGGGTAAAATTACGGCTTTTGTTTTACCTTTGGAAATTATTTACCCTCGCAAATAAAGAAATATCCAATGACAAAGCGCACAATGATCCTAATTGGATTTTTAGCCTTCGCAATCGCTAGCCGATTTTTAGTCGTATTTAACCCAGCTTGGGCTAATTTCTCCCCAATCGCTTCCATGGCCTTATTTGCTGGTGCCTATATTTCAAACCGGTACCAAGCCATTTTATGGACGATCTTGCCGATTTGGATTTCGAACATGATTTTGAATAATGTTTTTTACAGCCAATATTTCAATGGCTTTTCATGGGGAATTGACTTTGTTCAAGTAAGCTTGCTCGCATTCATTCCGTTTATCGGTGCTCGCATCAAAACATTTGGTGGTTTTATCGGCGGAAACGTAGCTACTGTTTTAGGATTTTTCATCCTATCAAATTTAGCTGTTTGGGCAGGCGATGCAATCGGATATGGTTTCACGTCAGGCAATGCTGTGGTTTATGCCAAAGATTTCTCAGGCCTTGTCGCATGTTATGTGAATGCCCTTCCTTTTTTAAAGAATGCTATTTTGAGCCAATTTGTCTTTTCAGCCGTATTGTTTGGCGGATTTGAATTCGTAAAATCAAAGCGCTTCGCATTCCAGCAATAGTAATTAACT
>CANHKE010000113.1 GCA_947461155.1 Cytophagaceae bacterium
GCGCGGGAATTCCAATCCGATTTACGATACGACCCGACTATACGACATCGTGCGCAACTACCACGTGGGCGGTTTCGTGCTTTTTGCCGGCTACCCGACCACCCAAGCGAACCTGGTCAATAAACTGCAGGCCATGTCCAAGGTGCCACTTTTCATCGGTATGGACCTCGAATGGGGCCTGAACATGCGCCTCGATTCCACCGTTCGCTATCCCTACCAAATGACGCTCGGCGCCATGCAAGGCAACGATGCGTTGATCGAAAAAATGGGCTTTCAAATTGCCCAACAATGCAAACGCATGGGTGTGCATATCAATTACGCACCCGTGGTGGATGTGAATAATAATCCGAATAATCCAGTCATCAACTTCCGGTCGTTTGGTGAAAACCGAGACCAAGTAACCCAAAAATCACTCGCTTACATGCGTGGATTGCAAAAAGGGGGCATCATTACGTCGGCCAAACACTTTCCCGGTCACGGAGACACGGGCGTCGATTCGCACTTTGACATTCCCGTATTAACGCATAACCGTGCGCGCTTGGATAGCCTGGAATTGTTTCCGTATGCGGAACTCATCGACAAAGGTTTACAAGGCGTGATGGTGGGCCACTTAAGTATTCCTTCGTTGGATTCTACCGCGAATTTGGCATCTACGATGTCCAAACCGATTGTCACCGGATTACTTAGAGATCAATTGAAATTCCAAGGCCTGGTCTTTACGGATGCGATGGACATGAAAGGCGCCACAAAAATGTTCCCTGAAGGACAAGCCAACGTGAAAGCCTTTCTGGCCGGAAACGACATCCTCGAAACATTTGTGGACGTTCCTGCCGCATTTAACGCGATTAAAAAGGCGCTCACCGACGGGGAAATAACGGAAGCGGAATTAGACCTCCGCGTTCGCAGAATATTAAATGCCAAAGCCTGGGCGGGCCTTGATCAATACCAACCTACCGAAATCAAGCATTTGATTGAGGACTTGAACCCAATCAACGCAGAGATTTTGAAGCGCACGCTAGCCGAAAAAACGGTCACTGTGTTGAAAAATCCAAAAGGCCTGATTCCGATTCGCGCTTTAGACAGTTTGAAAATTGCCACATTGGCGATTGGAAAAGCGAATTATGGATCCGTTTTCCCGACCGAATTCCAAAAAATGGCCCAAAACTATGTGGAAATGGACCACTATTACCTCGATGAAAATTCGGCAGATAGTACCATCGCGCGCATCGAAAACGCACTCAAAAATGTGGATGTCGTTCTCGTGGGACTTCATGGCATCTCTTACCGCCCGGCAAATAACTATGCGATTAAACCCAAAATTCAAGCGTTGGTGAGTCGGTTTGCGACCGAAAAGGCCATTTACACCCATTTTGCAAACCCCTTTACCTTGAAGTCTTTTGAAAATTTGAATAAGACAGCGGGACTTGTGCTTACGTATCAAGATGGAATTGCCCAACAAGAAGCAGCAGCGATGGCGATTTTTGGTGGTATTGCGGCAGAAGGAAAACTACCGGTGAGCGCTTCTGCGGAATATCCAGCAGGCATGGGCATCATGACGCCGTCGTTGGGCCGATTGCAATACCAAGTCCTCCCGGAGGCGGTCGGTATTTCGAGCCCATTTTTAAACCAAAAAGTAGATTCCCTTGCCCAAAAAGCCATCGATATCAAAGGCGCTCCTGGTGCTGTTGTTCTCATTGCCAAAGAGGGGAAAGTGATTTATCACAAAGCCTTTGGTTCGCAAACCTATGAATCTAAGGTGCCGCTAAAAACGAGCGATATTTTTGATTTGGCATCGATTACCAAAATTTCTACGTCCGTTCCTGCGCTGATGAAATGGCAAGATGAAGGTAAGTTCTCCGTGCAAACTACGATGGGTAATTTCATTCCAGGTTTTGAAGCCAGTAATAAAAGTGACTTAAAATACCTCGATATCCTGACACATCAAGCACGCCTACGGGCATGGATTCCTTTTTGGCAAGATTACGTGGACAGCACAAACATGATTTTGCATAGCAAAAAATACCGCAAGCAGTTTGATGCAGATGCGTTTGTCAATAAATACCTGTTAAAATCGAATGGTGCTGAGCGTTTGAAACGGATCATCAAAAATCAAAAAGTGATGTGGGATACCTGCGTCGATCTGAAAAATGAGGTGACGCGCTGGAAACCACGCACGCTTTCGTATGCATCTTCGGAGGAATACCCCACTCAGGTAGCACCTAATTTATGGGCGCACCGCAGTATGGGAGCCATGATCACGGAGGCCATCAAAAATTCAGCTTTGCGAGAAAAGAAGGAATACGTGTATTCGGATTTGTCGTATTATTTATTGCCGCAAATCTCTACACGCATGACGGGAAAAACATGGACGAATTATTTGTCGGACACGTTTTACAAACCACTAGGTGCGAGAACGCTGGTGTACCAAGCTGAAAAGCATTTTCCGTTGGCCCGCATTGTGCCGACCGAATACGATTCACTATTCCGGAAGACCTTGATTCACGGCAAAGTGCATGATGAAGGTGCTGCGCTTTTGGATGGGATTAGCGGACACGCCGGTTTATTCGGGAATGCGAATGATCTAGCCAAACTCATGCAAATGTATTTGCAAAAAGGCTATTATGGGGGCAAGCAGTTCATCGACGAGAAGACGGTCAAACAATGGACTTCGTATCCATTCTCGATGGATGAAAATGCGCGTCGGGGGATCGGTTTTGACAAACCGGACCGCAAAAAGCCAGGCGTTTCGGCAGCGGAATCTGCGAGCCAAGAAAGCTTTGGCCATTCCGGATTTACGGGGACCTATACCTGGGTAGACCCCGCACAAGACATTGTGTATGTGTTCTTGTCGAACCGTGTTTATCCAACGCGTAACAACAGTCGGATTTCGGATGCCAATATTCGCACGGGCATCAACGAGGTCATTTATCAGGCGATTAAAAAAGGAAATTAATGCACATTCTTATCACGGGAGGAACCGGGTTTATCGGACAAGCGTTGCAAAAATACCTGGTAAATGCCGGGCATGACGTGCGCATTTTGTCGCGTAAATCAGGCTGGGATGTCGTGAATCAAATCATGGATCCGCATGTATTGGATGGGATCGAAGCCATTGTGCATTTGGCGGGAGCGGGGATTGCGGATCAGCGCTGGACGAACGCGCGGAAAAAAGAATTGATTGCTTCGCGCGTGGATTCAACGCGCCTGTTAGCACGTGTCTTGCGGACGGAAAAACATCAGGTTCACACCTTCGTTTCGGCTTCGGCGATTGGTTTTTATGGAGCAGATTCAGGCCAACAAACATGTACGGAATCGACGGAATCAGGAAGCGATTTTTTGGCGGAATGCACACAGGCTTGGGAAGATGCCGTGGATGAAATCAAAGGATTGCGTGTGGTTAAATTGCGCATTGGTTTGGTGATGGATCAGGACGGCGGCATATTTCCTGTGTTAG
The DNA here is from genome assembly GCA_947461155.1 of Cytophagaceae bacterium. GTDB lineage: Bacteria > Bacteroidota > Bacteroidia > Cytophagales > Spirosomataceae > Aquirufa. Next base: position 3,455 of record CANHKE010000113.1, read on the forward strand.
CTAGACCCATTCGATTCTTTGTTGGTTTTGTGCTCGGCTCAGGAATCCAAGGTCAGTCTTGGATCCATCGGGAAGACTTAGTCCGCATGTTTGCGCAAGCGCTCACAGATGAACGCGCGCATGGTGTGTACAATGCGGTCGCACCCGAGCCGCTGACGCATGCAGCTATGACACATGAAATTGCGCGGGCGTATCACCGACCGGTCTGGTGGCCGCATGTTCCGGCATTCGCATTGCGATTGATTTTAGGTGAAATGGCCTGTTTGGTCACGGGGGGTAATTTTGTTTCGTCGGCGAAAATACAAAACGAGCTCGGTTTTACGTTTACATATAAACGCTTCTCGGAAGCGATTAAACAGTTAGTACATGTCTAAGAAAATTTTAGTGTATTGCGGATCTTCCAAAGGGCATAATCCGATTTATGAACAGGAAGCCAAAAAGTTAGTACATGCTTTAAAGCGCTACGATTGCGAGTTGATTTTCGGAGCAGGAAGCGTAGGGATTATGGGAGTTTTGGCGGATGAGTACTTGAAAATTGGCGGCCATGTCGTGGGTGTAATCCCCTCATTTATGGAGCCATGGGAGGTGAAACATACCGGTATTCAAGAATGTTTTGTAACGGAATCCATGCACGCACGCAAGCAATTTATGGCGAATCGTGCTGATGGCGTGATTGCCTTGCCAGGCGGTTTTGGGACCTTGGATGAACTGTTTGAAATGTTGACTTGGAAGCAATTGGACTTGCATCAAATGCCGATTTCCATTTTGAACACCAATGGATATTACGATCATTTGTTGGCGCAAATGGAACATATGGTCAGCGAAGGATTTTTGAAATTACCCAATTTAGAAGCGTTGCAAGTGGAGCAAGATCCGGATGTCTTGATTGATTGGATCATGGCCTATGAGCCTGAAAAAATGGAAAAGAAATGGATTTATCGCGGATAATTTTGCTGGTTTTGTGTAGTGCTGGGACGCTTTTTGCGCAGCAAAAGCCTGAAAATTTAGGCTCTGCGATTAATAGCAATTACGCGGAATTAAATCCGGTGATGGCACCGGATGGGAATACCTTGTATTTTGGGCGTAAAAATCATCCGGCCAACAAATATGGCACGCAAGGCTCGGAGTCAGTGGCTGGTTCGCAGGACATTTGGTATAGTGAACGCGTGGGGGAGGCCTGGTCTACGGCGCGGCGCATGCCGGACGTCCTGAATCGGGATCAATACAATACGATTTTATCTATTTCACCCGATGGGCAAACGATGTTATTGAAAGGTTCCTACGTCAATGGCACGTACGAAACGCGCGGATTTTCAATCGCCAAAAAGCAAGTGGGCGGCTGGTCGATACCTGAAAAAATCGACATTCCATCTTATGAGCGGATGAGCAAGGGATTGAATGAATATGCCTATTTGTCCATGGATGGCAAAACCTTGTTGCTGGCTTTTTCAGAGAAAAAGAAAAGTGATCGCGACGATATTTATGTGAGTTTTCTACAGGCGAATGCTTGGACCAAACCCGAGCGTCTGAATGATGCCATCAATACTGAATATTCAGAAACCACGCCTTTTCTAGCGGCTGACGGGGTGACGCTGTATTTCTCGTCTGACCGACCTGGCGGCCAAGGGAGTCAAGATATTTACATGACGAAGCGTTTGGGGCAGGGCTGGACGTCGTGGCGCAAGCCGGTGAACATCGGTCCTCCCGTGAATACGCCTGCTTATGACGCCTATTATACCTTGGCCGCGAAAGGCGATTATGCCTATTTTTTGTCCTCGACGGAAACGGGCAAAAAGGATATCTTTCGGATTGCGATGGAACCGGAGCCGGTGGTGGCTGCGGTGGCGAAGGAGGAACCGATCATCCAACAAGATGTGAAGAGCAGCCCGCGGATTGCTTCGTCGGAAACTTCCGCGTCGGTCGTGTTATTATCGGGAAAGATTTTGAATGGTTCGGGCGTGGTTCCAGGTGGGGCGACTGTGGCCTATGAGGATTTGAAAACGGGTAAGATTATTGGTCAGGCGACGCCGGATCCGGGTACTGGTCAGTATAAATTAGTGCTTCCTTATGGGATCAATTA